>JAZNII010000088.1:0-5077 GCA_045577415.1 Eubacteriales bacterium | reverse complement strand
GCCGAGGCGCAGGCAAGGCATTCGTGCCTATGTTCGTCATGCTTTCGGTATGGTGCGCCCTCCGAATCGCTTATATTGCGCTGGTAACCTATTTCTTTAATGACATAGGACTTATCTATTGGGCATATCCCATAACCTGGGCTATAAGCTCGGTCATTTATCTCATCTACTACAACTGCTCGGATTGGATACACGGCTTTGACCACGAAAAAAAGCCGTTCTTCAAAAAACGGCATAGTTAAAAATAAAATAGCGGAGCGGATCGCTCCGTTATTTTTTGTTAAACATTTGAGGGCAAAGCCGTACGAAGATCGCCAAGGTGGTCTGTTCTGCTGGTGTAGATCGCGGTAAATCTTCCGTCGTCATACTCGAAAAGACTGATCGACGCATTTGCCGTCCATTTGATTTTTGCCATATCCTCGGGTTCAAGTCCTTCAGCCGCCGCGCATACCGCTCGGATCGGAGTGGCGTGAGTAGCGATGCAGACGGTTTTGCCCTCGTTCTCCGAGGCGATCGACTTTAATGTAAAAAGAATACGCTCATAAAGCTCTGCGGGGCTTTCTCCGCCGGTGCATCTCGCACGCCCGATGTCGCTCTTCCAAAGACCGAATTCCTTGGTATATTTTTCGTCAAGCTCTTCAAAGCTCAAGCCTTCCCATTCACCCGCGTATATCTCGCGAAGCCCCTTATGAATGATTATTTCAAGGGAATGAGAAGCGGCGATAGGCTTAGCGGTGTCGTAAGCTCTCCCGATGTCGCTTGAATATATAGCGTCGATCTTTTCGTCACGCAAAGCCTCGGCGCACATATCCGCCTGCGTTTTACCGATATCGGTCAAGGGAAAATCCGAGTGACCCGCAAATATCTTTTCACTGTTTGCCACGCTGAAGCCGTGACGCACCATTATAAACCTTGTCATTTTAATCTCCGATAAACTAAAAAATCTCATTACTATTTATCTCGCTTTTAATTGTAACAAAATCGCGCGGCAAAGTCAAGAGAATAAGCGAATTTATACCAAAAAACTCTTTTTGCGGCACAAAAATCGCGTTTCAATTAAAGGGGCTTTATCTGTTGTTGACAATATTTTTATTATACGATATAATTCTTATTAGAAACCCTTGTGAGAAGGGAAGATGTCATGAATCGCTTTGACCCCGAGCAAAATCCGCGCTTAAAAGCCGCTCTGCCTTATATCAGGAACTTCTACACCTCGCTTTGGGCGTCTCTGACAGTGCTTGTATTCCCATTTATTCTATATGTTCTATCAAAGATTACTACTTGTTTTTCTATATTGTTTGTTTGCTTATCAGATTGCTGACAAAGGGTTCAGAAGTGTCGTCCTGAACCCTTTGTCGGTAGTACACGGCTTGCGCCGTTTTTTATTTTCCTATAAACATCTGTGTCCAATATCTTCCGCTTGATGCGTAACCGACGCCGATATGGGTAAAGGACGAATTAAGTATGTTGGCTCTGTGTCCCGAGGAGTTCATCCACGCGTTGACCACCGCCTGTGGAGTTGCCTGCCCTCTGGCTATGTTTTCACCCGCGCTTCTGTACGTGATGCCAAAGCTCTTCAACATCTGAAACGGGCTTCCGTAGGTGGGGCTTGTGTGTGAGAAGTACTTGTTATCTCTCATATCCTCGGACTTGATCCGCGCCACGCGGCTGAGCTGCCAATCGTACGTCAGCTCCTTCAAGCCGTTCTCTTTTCTTATTTCGTTGACAAGTCTTACGACCTCTTTCTCAAAATTCAATACCGACGAATCGGTCACGGGTATGTTCAACACCTGACCGGGATAGATCAGATCGGGATTTTTGATCTGTGGGTTTGCGCTTTTGATCTCACTGAGCCCTACCTCGTATTTTACGGCGATCTTCCACATGCTGTCACCCTTGACCACAGTATAAGTCTCGGCAGCCGACACGCCCACGGCAAAGACGGCTACAAGCATTATTGCGCATAAAGCAAACGCTAACAGTTTTTTCATTTGGTACCTCCTCTTTATATAAACTGCCGCCATTGATATTTCTATCATTGGCATAATAATTATAACATATTTGGAGGCTGTTTTCAAATGCAATAGGTGGTAGAGGTGGGCAATTCAGCTTGTAGCAGCAGATATTAGGAAGATATGCGCCGATATATTACAGAATTTGAGAATTTCACAAAAATTACCGCCCCTCAGCT
The DNA here is from genome assembly GCA_045577415.1 of Eubacteriales bacterium. GTDB lineage: Bacteria > Bacillota > Clostridia > Oscillospirales > CAG-272 > SVTX01. Next base: position 2,886 of record JAZNII010000088.1, on the reverse strand, counting down.
TAGTTTTTGCTGATCTTTTTCGATCGTTCTCCGACGTTTTTAGGCTGATAGTTAAGCTCATTTACCGCAATTACTGTAACAAACGCCTTTGGGTCGATCTTTTTGATGTGATCCATTAAAAGCCTGTATTCGTTTTTATCCACGATGACCACCGCCTCGCGGCGCTCTACCTTATCGTATGCGCCGATGCTCTCATAAAGAGTAGCGCCGCTGTGCAGATCGTGAAGAACAAAATCAACTATCTCGTCAAGCTGTTGAGATATAATGCAGACCCTGCGCTTGATGTTAAGCCCGAAAATGAACTTATCCACGATCATTCCGCTGAAATACGTGCCAAGCACGCTGATAACGACGGTCTTTGTGTCGGCGTAAAAGAATGAGGTCAATGCTACCGCTATGCCCGATACCGACACCGCAGTGCCAAGTCCGATCTTAAAATACTTGCTTATTATCTTAGCCACAATATCAAGTCCGCCTGAGGATGCGTTGAGCGAAAAGAGTATCGCCATAGCAATGCCGACCACAAGTATGTAGCAAACGGTATCCAAAAGCGGGTCATTAGTCAACGACTTGAAATTCGGGAACGCAAGCTCGAACACACCCAGCGAAACAGGTACGACGATCGACGTATAGATCGTCTTTGCGCCAAATTCCCGTCCTATCAAAAGAAATCCGAGAATCAACATTATAACGTTAAATATAAGCGAAAAGATAGAGATCGGAATCAACGGAACAAAATGATTCAGCAGCATAGCGACCGCAGATCCGCTTCCGATAGCGATATTTAACGGAAGCATAAAGAAATAGATCGCCGCAGCCGCCAGTACTGCGCCAAAGGTTATAATAGAGTATTCCTTTAGAACTCTTTTGAACATATATTTTTCCTCACACAATTATTAGACAAAACAATTATAGCACACTTTAAAGTTTTTTTCAATAGTTAAAATAACATAGTATACTAATTTGCAGTTGTGAGGAAACGGCATGAACCTAACGTCATCGCGCGAGCAAGCTTAACAGTAATCATATTCCCGTCGAGAAATACAGCAGAAGAATATCAAATTAAAAAAATTTCAGATATACGGTGTCCACAAATCACGGTCGCTTGCATAATCCTTAATTTCTTTATACATACTATTAATTTCAATATTATCACCAGCAAAACAGCAAAGCATTGAATGAGAAGTCTCTAACAGCTCAATAAAATAGTTATACATTCCTTCGAATTTTTGTTTACCTTCATAGCCGTGATAGATGAGTGCAGATTTAGACTGATATATTTCAGGCATCTCATTTGCAATTTCAATTATTCTATCGTTATCAATCCCATTGTACGCATAACATAAAAGCGTCATAGCATCATATTTTTCGTGTAACTCATCAGAATTTGCATAAATTCGCTCACAATAATCAATTATTCTATTTTGCCAACCAAGCGTCTTAAACTCAGGATACATTGTGCCCGAACTATAAGTATATGCAAGATTAAGCATCAACCCGTACGAATAAGGGAAACGCTCCAGAGCATCTTCAAGAGTAGCTACGCGAGCAAAGAAATCATTGCTTGAAACAACATCTTGATTGTATTTCTCCTTCAAAAGCTCGCCTAATATTTCCTTTTCTGTTTTTTCAGAATCTTTAAGAAGAGCATCACATGATACTTGTAAATACTCTGCCAAAGCAGGAATCAATGCAATATCAGGATATGAGGATTCTGTTTCCCACTTTGAAACCGCCTGATGCGACACATTTAATTTTTCAGCCAAATGACTTTGTGTGACACCCATTTTCTCACGAAAATATTTAATTTTTCTGCCTATCTTCATATTTAAATTCCTCCCATTATAGATTGTTCTCATATTTATATTATACAGCAATTAAATTTAAAAATCAACAAACTGCTATTTGACTTAATGTACACCAACAGTTGATTATCACGTCATCAAATGATATAAAATGAAAGCGATGCAGTGAGAACGATGACCATGAAGGTTTCAAAAATAAACAAAAAAGCCATTTAGATCGTGTGGTTCGCCGTAAGGTGACGTTTTGCGTTAGCAAAACTCGATAAGTGAGCCGTTCACGGCGAACGTGAGACTCAGAACCCGGGTTGCGACAGCAACAGGTTTGCGAAGCAAACAGTCTCGGGGGCGATGTCCCTGAAGTGCGCATTACTTCGAAAGCTACGCTTTCTCGTTGCGAGTTTTGCCTTGCAAAACGTCGCAGAATACAAAAAAGCCATTTAGATCGATGGTGCACCATAAGGTGACGTTTTGCGTCAGCAAAACTCAATAAGTGAGCCGTTCACGGCGAACGTGTGACTCTGAACCCGGGTTGCGACAGCAACAGGTTTGCGAAGCAAACAGTCTCGGGGGCGACGTCCCTGAGGCGCACGAGATAAAACAAAAAAGCCATTTAGATCGATGGTGCACCTTCAGGGACTCGAACCCGGGACCCACTGATTAAGAGTCAGTTGCTCTACCAACTGAGCTAAAGGTGCAAATATGATCTAAATGGCTTAATGGCTCCCCCTGCTGGACTTGAACCAGCGACACCCTGATTAACAGTCAGGTGCTCTACCGACTGAGCTAAGGAGGAATATGAACGAAGTGAATATTTCTCCTTTCAGCGAAGGCGGCACAACTCAGCTTGCTGAGTTAATACGACATGAGCTAAGGAGGAATATTAACGACTCCGCAGGCACGATCGGTTTTAAACCGATCTACCTTACGGTATATATAAATGGAAACAGCTAAACTATGTTTAGTTTAGCTGTTCTGTGTTGGCAATGAGCTATCTTCCCGGCTCGTCTCCAAGCAAGTATTGTCGCCTCAGCAGAGCTTAACTTCTGTGTTCGGAATGGGAACAGGTGGACCCTCTGCGAAA
>JAZNII010000087.1:0-9387 GCA_045577415.1 Eubacteriales bacterium | reverse complement strand
CACGGCAGTAAGCGGAGCGCAGATACATCCCGTTTGGAAAGACGAGCCTATGAAGATCGTTGCCGTTGGAGAGATAGAGATCGTCGGAGTAATTCTCATATCCGTCGGTTTTGTTGCGGGCATTACGGTCTTGCTTGTAACTATATTCGGCAAAAAGCCGAGTAACGACCAAAATTCGGTCAGACGCAAGGAAAGCAAGCGAAGCAGAAGCAAATATCATAAATAATAAAAAAGCACCCTTTGCCCAACTTCTCATAAGGAAGTTGGGCAGTTTTATTCGCCTGCGGCGAGTGATATTGCTCCGCAGTGATATTCGGTTTGCACCGAGTGATATTCGCTTCGCGAGTTTAAGGGGCGAATAAAATATCACGAAAGCCGTAGGCTTTCATATCACTGTTGCTTGCAACAATATCACGCCGAGCGAGGCATATCACTTATAAATTTTCATTACCGCCCGACAGTACACCTAAAAGGTGTAACACACTATACCTTGCCGGGCAAGGCGTGTGAAAAGGAGTACGAACAAAACTGTCCGTACTCCTTTTGTTTTGGGGCAGGTAATCCTGGTTTATGGAAGGCACCCAAAAGGGTGCTTTTTATTATATTTTTATTTACTTACCGTCAGATCGAATCTTCGGGTCACGTTTGCCTTGAGCGCGGAAGAAAGCTTTATTCTGTAAAGCTTATCGCAGTCCCAGCTTGCGGGGATCTTTTGGGTCTCCGGCCACGTGCAATCGGGGGAATCGATCCCTAGCGAGAGCGAAGGATCGTAATTGACCTGCTTTCCGTGTATCTTGAAGCATCCTGCGCTCACGATCTCGGGTTCAGCGTTGCAAAGAAGATTGAAGGTTACTTCTCCGTCCTTGACGCTTGTCAGCTCGTCGCTGACGATAGCCTTGCCGTTCTCGATGACAGCGCTTCTGATATAGGAAGCGATCTCTGCCTCTGCGGGATAAGCGTTTGTCAGATCAAGGGTCAGTCTGCCCGTCTCCTCGTCAAACTGCGCGTTCTTCGCCGCGTAAACTCTGCCGGGCTTCTGATCGATGCCGTTGATCGTTGGCAGATTGTGATATTCCGATCTCATCGACCATATCGTGTATCTTTCGTTGTTGAATGTTTTCGCCGTGTATGTTCCGACTCCCGCGTCGATGAAAATGGGGTTGCCGTCGCAGAAAATGACGAAATTGCCAACATCAAGGTGGTTGTGGCTTGCCGCGTTGTGATGACCCTTGAGCGAGAGATAAAGTCCCTTTTGTGCATCCTCATCCTCTCGGCACATAGAAAGATCCAAGCTGGGGAAAAATTCCTTTTTGGATGCCTTGAAATCGCGGTAGACAAGATCGGGCGCGCCAAGCATTCTGAAATAACGGTAGGGCATATTAAATTCAACCGCCGCAGTCGGTCCCTGCTCGGGCTTATAAGCAAACTCCCAGAAATTTTGCATAAGCTCGCTTCCCGAGAGCCTGCCCCAATCGTGTCCCCACGTAGAGTTGATGCCGAGGTTTGACGCAGCATCCGAGAAATTGAGAAGTCTGCCACGGCAGATATACGCTTTGGGGAAGAACTCACCCATCTTTAGCATAAGCGGGTCGAGGAATGCGTTGATCTTACCGCCGCTTATATCGTAAAGCACGAGACAGGCGTTGTAAAGCGCGCCGCAAGCCGCAGACCAATAGGCGGGACCCTCGTCGCAAGCCGCATCCTCGGTGTAAATGCCCGTGAATTTATCAAGTCCCTCAAGGGCGATCTCGACCACGCGGCAACGCAAGCTCTGATCGGTGACCGTCAGGGCGCAGACGTTCAGAACGTTGGAGATCACCCAAGGACACCAGTTGTTGATCCAACGGAATTTTCCGTTGCCCATCCACGCAAGAGTATCTGTATGCTCGGTAAAAGGCACGATGATTCTGTCGTGAAGCTGTTCAACTATCCTCTTGTTTATAACGGGCGATATTTTATCAAATTCATCTCGGCAGAGATACCATGCCCAAGCCACGATCGCGCCCGTAGCCGCGGCGAAAAGGTCTATGTAATCTCTCTTTCCGTCGTAGGCGTAAGGCAGCTTATGAGTCATATCCGCGGGATTTGGATTGAGATGCGCGGGAATGACCCAACAGCTCTCTTCCATTATCATCCAGACGAGATCGGTTATTTTATCGGTAAATCTTCCCTGCTTTTCGTATGTCTCTGCAAGAACATAAGTCAGAAGATCGCGTCTGCGTTCAAAATATAAGTCCTCATAATGCGCTCTGTCGCCGGTTCTGAAGCGGACGAGATAATCGGTGGCGGTGATGACCGGATATTTTTTGTCAAGCAGCTCCTCGGCGTTCTTTATTGCCGTTTTGCGTCCGTCCTCGCGCAGAGAAAAGCCTTTTTCTCTGTCAGAAAATATCTTGAACTCCTCGTAAGGGATAACGCACTCTGAAACGTTATAATTCTTTTCTTCAAAGATTTTTCTTCCCATAGAAGATCTCCGATTATTTATAAAATTCGGTCTTGATGCTTCGCTCAAACAGACTGCCTAATACGTCTTTTGCATCCTTGCCCTCGTATATGATCTCATATACCGCGCGACATATCGGCATATCCACGGCGTACTCGCGGGAGAGGTCCATAAGCGCCTTTACGGTGTAATATCCCTCGGCAAGCTTGTCCATACGCTCGCCCTTAACAAACATCTCGCCAAAAGTGCGGTTGTGAGAGAATTTTGAGAACACCGTTGCTTCATAGTCGCCAAGATGACAAAGCCCGTAAGCCGACAATTCGTTACCGCCCATAGCCGAGATAAGTCTTGCCACCTCGCGGCAGCCTCTTGACATAAGCGCGCCCTTCAGTGAGGAAAGACCGTATCCGTCGAGCATTCCCGCGGCAATACCGATAACATTCTTCGCCGCAGCGCCGATCTCGTTGCCTATCATATCCTCGCCGTAATAAAAGCGTATCAGCTCGCTTGAAAAGGACTCTACAAGCAGTCTCTTGGTTTCCTCGTCCTCGCTGTCGATGACCATACAGTTCGGTATCCCCGCGTAAAATTCCTGAACGTGACCGGGTCCTATCCAGACCGCCACCTTATTGGTGTCGTCTGTTCCCTCCTTCGCCACCTCGGAAAGACGGAGACGTGTGGCGATGTCAATGCCCTTCATACAAAGGACAAATATTTTATTTTTCAGTCCAAGGGGGCGTATCTCCTGCATAAATGCCGCAAGACCTTGGGAATTTATCGAAATTACGATAATGTCGGCATCCTTTAGACAATCAAGGCTCGTTGTGATCTTAACACTGTCGGGAAGCGCCAGAAGATCATTTTTTCTCTCCTTAATAAATCTTTGTATATGCTCCGAGCCTTCCCTGCCGTAAAGAGTTACGTCAAGACCCCTTTTCTCGGCAAGGTACCAGGTTATAAGCGAACCCCAACGTCCGGGACCGACGACCGAAATCTTCATATCCGTAAAAAACCTCTTTTCATAAGTTTTCATTGACAAAAGCGCGTAAAAATGATAAAATACTATGTGGTTGAAATAATTATATAATAATTAAAGTGAAAAGTCAAGAAATATAGCGATTTTTCTAATGTGTAAATTACGGACATAAATTATCAAAAAGGACGAAATAATGATAGCCATAAGCGTAAACGACCTGACCTTGCGGTTCGGCACGACGACAATACTTGAAAAGGTCTCCTTTTCTCTTGAAGAAAACGACAAGCTGGGCATAATCGGCTCAAACGGAAGCGGAAAGACCTCGCTTTTCAAGCTGATAACGGGGGAATACGACACCGAGGAGGGCGAAATATATATATCCAAGGGAAAGACCGTGGGAATACTCTCACAGTACGGCGCGTTTTCCGAAGCCGAGGGTGCTGTGGGTTCAACCGCCCTTGAAAATATGTTTGCCGCCTTCCCCGCTCTGGTTGCCGCCGAAAGGCGGCTTTCCGAGCTTGAAATTCTTTTAAACGACCACACGGACGACGAAAAGCATCGCATCTACACCAACGAGTACATGGCGCTAAACGAAAAATTCATTCGCGACGGCGGCCTTGAATTCCGAGGCAGATGCCGCTCCATACTCGGAAAGCTGGGATTTGACGACGATGCCATCGACAAGGACGTAAGTCTGCTTTCGGGAGGTCAGAGAACCCGTCTCGCTCTTGCGGTTCAGCTCTGCCGCGAGCCTGACATCCTGATGCTTGACGAGCCGACCAACCACCTTGACATCGAAACTCTCGCATGGCTTGAAAACTACCTGATACAGTACAAAAAATGCGTAATGGTGATCTCCCACGACCGTTATTTCCTCGACCGCGTCACAAACAAAACTCTCGCCATCGAGCATCACAAAGCCAAGCTCTACAACGGAAACTACACCCGCAGCATGGAGCAGAGACGTATCGATAAAGAAATTTACGCCAAGCACTACCGCGAGCAGCAGAAGGAGATCGCGAGACAGGAAGCCTACATCGCCCAGCAGAGACAGTGGAACCGCGAGCGAAACATTATCGCCGCCGAGTCGCGTCAAAAGATGCTTGACAAAATGGAAAAGCTTGAAGCTCCCGAGACCGAGCAGAGAGCGATCAGGATGAAATTCACCTCGGCGATCGCCAGCGGCAACGAGGTCATGAAGATCACCGATCTTTCAATGGGATTCGGTCAGAAAAGACTTTTTACGGGTCTTGATTTTCTCGTAAAGAAAAACGACCGACTTCTTCTGATCGGCCCTAACGGTTGCGGAAAATCCACCCTTATTAAAATTTTGATGAAGACCTTAACTCCCCTCACGGGCAAGGTGGAGGACGGATATAACGTTGAGATCGGCTACTACGATCAGGAGAACCAGAATCTTGACGAAAGCAAGACCGTCATCGACGAGCTTTGGGACGCTTACCCCACCCTGCCCGAGCAGAAGATACGCTCCACGCTCGCGTGGTTCAATTTCTTCGGCGAGGACGTTTTCAAGACCGTCAGAATGCTTTCGGGAGGAGAGCGAGCGCGTCTTACCCTCTCAAAGCTCATCCTTTCTCACATGAATCTGCTTATCCTCGACGAGCCGACCAACCATCTTGACATCGACTCAAGAGAGGCGCTTGAATCCGCCCTTGAGGAGTTCGACGGCACTATTATTGCGGTCTCCCACGACCGTTACTTTATCGAAAAGTTAGCCAGCCGCATAATTGAGCTGAAGCCCGACGGATACGTGGAGGGCGATATGTTTGACTATCAGATCACCCGTGAGGGCAAAGCTTACACCGAGTTCCGCGAGTTTACAAACGCTCGCAAGGAACGCTTGGGTGCTATAACACAAGCAGAAGCCCCCAAGGCGGCGGCAGGAAGCCAAAAGGAACAATACCTCCGCAACAAGCAGGAGGCGGCAGAGGCAAGAAAGAAGGAAGCTCGCATAAAGCGACTTACCGCCGAGATGGAAAAGCTTGAAGCAGAGATCGAGGCGATCGACGAAGAAATGTGTGGCGAAGCCGCGACAGACTACAAAAAGGTCGCCGAGCTTGACGCTCGCAAGACCGAGATCGAAGAAAGACTCCTCGAAATATACGAGGAGCTTGAATAACAAAAATCGGAGACTAACCCGTCTCCGATTTTTATGTATGAGTTAAAAATTTAATAAGCTCCGCTACCCATAACATTATTGAAGAGATCAAAGCAAAGTATAAAATGCAAAAGATTGTCAACTCTGCATAAATATTACGTTGAGCATAGTTCCGCGCGATCCTCCCGAGTATCGGTGCGAGAAAAAAAGCTTATTTTCACAACAGGTGCATCTGTCAATGACGTCAATGCCCTCGGGCAATATTCCCGCCGACGTGAGCAGATGTCGGTTGATTTCAACAAGGTCGCAGGAGTATTTGTTCTCTGTTCCCTCACGAGTAGTGACGAATTTTGCGGCAAGCTCCTCGCCTATTGCGTTCGCGACCGAGAAGAAAAGCTCCTCGCCCACCTCGTAGCAGCAACTGTGGTTGCAAGGGCCGATAGCCGCGCGTATCTGTCGCGGCTCGACGCCAAAGCTTTCGCAAAGCATAGAAACGCACTTGGGTGCGATCCCTGCCACAGTTCCCCGCCAGCCTGCGTGGACAGCGCCTATGGCGACGATCTTGCCGTCCTTTTCGGCTTCAAAGAGAACGGGGACGCAATCGGCGGTCTTGACACCGAGAACGACGTTTCTTTCATCGGTAACATATCCGTCGCCGCCCTCGATCCCGTCTCGGACGAAATACCCCTTGCCTCGGTCGTCCTTTCCGACCTTGAAAATGGTATCGGAATGTATCTGCGGCAGAGAAACGACGCTTTTGGGGTCAAATCCTACCGCGTCGGCGAATATTTGAAGGTTTTCAAGCACCGTTTCGTCATCGTCGCCTCTGCCAAAGGCAAGATTGAGCGACTTGGTATGCTCCTGCTCGCTTACTCCCCCTCTCCGAGTGGCAAAGGCGTGAGGCGAGCGGATGATTTTTGATTTTATGAACATAAATTCTCCTTTATAGGCATTTTATTAATGACATTACAATATTAACATAAAAATTCCCATAAGTCAACAGAAGCTCTACGCAAAAATACTATTGACAAGACAAAAAAATTGTGATAAAATGAATTTGCCAAACAAACTAAATATACAGTATATGGGTGTATTTCTCTTTTTGGGATATTTATACTCTTTTTGGTCTATACTTTTTCATATAGCATTTGACAAAATGCAAATTCCGTACATGAAAAAGTATAGTAATATACCCAATCTGTATATAGTTTGTTTGGCGACGACTTGGAGTTTGCGTTTTTGTGCGGTGACTTCGGTCGCCGCACTTTTTATATGCTGACGGGGGATATATGAGCAAGAATATTCAAAAAAGGGTAATAGACATTAGCGGTGTTGAGCTTATACCGGGAGAGCCTGCCACCTGTCTTGGCAACGGAGAGCAAGGCTGTGAGTGTTGTTGCGACGAGTGTGACTACTATTTGCTTTGTTTTCCTGAATTTGATCAAAAAACAAAGAAGAAAATATTGATGACAATCAGTTTGTAGTATTTGATGATCATATAAAAAAGGACGAGGAATTTTAACAATTCTTCGTCCTTTTCCTGTCGATAGGTAATGTATTTTAATGAATTTCCCAAACTGTCCTTTAGGGTACAAACCATTACTCCCCTCTGTTTTTTCAGAGAAGGAGAGATTTTCGCGCGGCAAGCCGCTTGCACTGTTGCCTCCGACCGTTCTCGCTTCCCTCACTCGTCGTTCGGTCGCGCTCACGGGGAGGCTGCCACTCGAATTCACCCACTTCATCCGCCACCGGCGGCGTGGGTGAATTCTCCCTCTCGAACCGCGAAGTGTTTCTCGGTTGTTCGAATCTCCCCTTCTCCGCCAACGAAAAAAGCCACCCTTTTGGGTGGCTTTCGTTGGCGGAGAAGGAGAGATTCGAACTCTCGAACCGCTTTTGACGGTTACACGATTTCCAATCGTGCGCGCTCGACCAGCTACGCGACTTCTCCGTAAATGTTCGGCTTTTTAAAGCTATTTTATTGGCGACTAAAGTATGATACCACAAAAAAGTCGGTTTGTCAATAGATTTTTAAAAAATATTTAGCGAAATATTTTACCGCTTATTCCCAAATGAGGTCTTTCCGATCGAATGGCAACAAACAACAGCTTCAAAAGACTGCGGTGTGACGGATAGCAGTCTTTTTTAAAAAGCCCTTGACAAATACCCCTATGGGGTATATAATAGAACAAAGAGATAAAAGTACAAACAGGGGTATAATATTATGGAAAACTGTTGCTGTGAAAGAACCAAATTGCGTAACGAGGACGAAAAAAGAGCGCTTATCAACCGTTTGAGCCGAATTGAGGGTCAGATCCGAGGAATACGGGGAATGGTTGAGCGCGACGCATACTGCGCCGACATCGTGACGCAGGTCTCGGCAGTCTCGGCAGCCTTGGGAAGCTTTAACAAGGAGCTTTTGGGCGAGCATATCCGCTCCTGTGTGGTAAGCGACGTCAAGGAGGGCGACGGCGAAAAGGTAGACGAGCTTATAGAGCTGCTTGGGAAGCTTTTGAAATGAGAGTTTGCAACTTTCTAATATGAAGACGAGGACATGAAAATGAGAAAATACAAGGTAACGGGTATGAGCTGCGCCGCCTGCTCGGCTCGTGTGGAAAAGGCGGTATCGGCGCTTGACGGAGTGGAAAAATGCTCGGTCAATCTGCTGACGGGAGACATGGCGATAGAGGGCAGTGCCACAGACGCAGAAATAGTCTCGGCAGTAGAGGCGGCAGGCTACGGAGCGTCACCCGAAAACGGATCAAAGACAGATGTCGGCAAAGCAAAGGACGCCAAGGCTCTTGAAAACAAGGAGATCCCACTGCTTCGGGGCAGACTTATCGCGTCGGCGGTATTTATGATCGCCCTTATGTACCTTTCAATGGGACACGTCATGTGGAATTTTCCCCTGCCCGATGCGTTAGCGAAAAATCCCCTCGCCATAGGACTTATTCAGCTACTGCTTTCCGCGGCTGTAATGGTGATAAATCAAAAATTCTTTATCAGCGGAGCAAAGGGACTTATCCACCGCGCTCCCAACATGGACACTCTGGTGGCTCTTGGGTCGGCAGCGTCGTTCATATACAGCGTCTATCTCCTCTTTTTGATGACGGCGGCGCTGACCGAGGGCAACACGACCCATGCCGCTCACTATCTCCACGAGCTTTATTTTGAATCGGCGGCGATGATACTGACCTTGATCACCGTGGGCAAGCTGCTTGAGGCGGTGTCCAAGGGCAGGACGACCAACGCTCTGAAAAGCCTTATGGATCTTTCTCCCGAAACGGCAACGCTTATTCGCGACGGCGATGAGGTCACCGTTCCCGTGGAGCAACTTGGCAAAGGCGACCTTTTCGTTGTCCGTCCGGGCGAAAAAATACCCGTCGACGGTATCATAACCGAGGGTAGCACCGCTATCGACGAATCGATGCTTACGGGAGAGAGCCTGCCCTCGGACAAGACGGCAGGAGACAAGATCTCGGCTGGAACTATCAACCGTTCGGGATTTATCAAGTGTGAAGCGACGAGGGTCGGTGAGGACACCGCGCTTTCACAGATAATCAAGATCGTCAGCGACGCGTCTGCGACAAAAGCGCCGATATCCAAGGCGGCTGACAAGGTTTCGGGTATTTTCGTGCCTGCGGTCCTTATAATTTCGACAATTACGGCACTCGTATGGGGTCTTGTTGGCGAGGATGCGGGATTTGTAATTGCCAGAGCGATCACGGTGCTTGTCATAAGTTGTCCCTGTGCGCTGGGACTTGCCACCCCCGTAGCGATCATGGTGGGAAGCGGCGTCGGAGCGAAAAAGGGCATACTGTTCAAGACTGCCGAGGCTCTTGAAGCGACGGG
>JAZNII010000086.1:0-2050 GCA_045577415.1 Eubacteriales bacterium | reverse complement strand
GTCTAGTCGCGGGTAAACGGCATTTTCACCGTTAATATGTTTTCACCGAGCCCCTTGTTGAGACAGTGCCCAAAGACATTACGCCTTTCGTGCGGGTCAGAACTTACCTGACAAGGAATTTCGCTACCTTAGGACCGTTATAGTTACGGCCGCCGTTTACTGGGGCTTCAATTCGAAGCTTCGTTTCCTAACCTCTCCTCTTAACCTTCCAGCACCGGGCAGGCGTCAGCTCGTATACTTCATCTTTCGATTTTGCACAAACCTGTGTTTTTGTTAAACAGTTGCTTGGGCCTATTCTCTGCGTCTCATATCTCTATGAGACCCCCTTATCGCTAACTTACGGGGTCAATTTGCCGAGTTCCTTAACAAGGGTTTTCTCGCGCGTCTTAGAATTCTCTTCCTACTCACCTGTGTCGGTTTACGGTACGGGTACTTATATAATATCTTTAGAAGTTTTTCTTGGAAGTTTGACGTCGTATGTCATTACCTCGTATCCTTACTTATCCTTGTGCGGATTTGCCTACACAAAAGCCTTGGATACTTGACCCCAATCCACTAAGGGGTTACACCTAGCCTTCTTCGTCTCTCCATCAGTTATATAAGTAGTTCTGGAATATAAACCAAATATCCATCAGCTACGCTTCTTAAGCCTCACCTTAGGCCCCGACTTACCCAGGGCGGACGAACCTTCCCCTGGAAACCTTGAGTTTCAGACGGATGGGATTCTCACCCATCTTATCGTTACTTACACCGGCATTCTCACTTCTGTACAGTCCACGAGTCCTCTCGATCTCGCTTCACCCCAGTACAGAACGCTCCCCTACCAAAATAGTTGCCTATTTTCCGCAGCTTCGGTAGTATGCTTAGCCCCGGTACATTTTCGGCGCAGAGTCACTCGACTAGTGAGCTATTACGCACTCTTTAAATGATGGCTGCTTCTAAGCCAACATCCTAGTTGTTTATGCATCTCTACATCCTTCTCCACTTAGCATACATTTTGGGACCTTATCTGGCGGTCTGGACTCTTTTCCTTTTGACCATGAACCTTCTCGCCCACAAGTCTGACTGCCGATCGTGTTTTATAGCATTCGGAGTTTGATTGATCTCAGTATCCCGAGGTGGGACCATCAACCATTCAGTGCTCTACCTCCATAAAACTCATCTATCGACGCTAGCCCTAAAGCTATTTCGGGGAGAACCAGCTATCTCCCAGCTCGATTGGAATTTCACCCCTAGCCACAAGTCATCCAGGTCTTTTTCAACAGACTATAGTTCGGGCCTCCACTGTATTTTACTACAGCTTCACCCTGCTCATGGCTAGCTCACCGGGTTTCGGGTCTACATCACCTAACTTCACGCCCTATTAAGACTCGCTTTCGCTTCGGCTCCGGGCCTCTACCCTTAACCTCGCTAGATAACGTAACTCGCCGGTCCATTCTACAAAAGGTACGCCATCACCCTTTAACGGGCTCTGACTACTTGTAAGCACACAGTTTCAGGTTCTATTTCACTCCCCTCCCGGGGTTCTTTTCACCTTTCCCTCACGGTACTGGTTCACTATCGGTCACTAGCTAGTATTTAACCTTATGAGGTGGTCCTCATTATTCGTTCCGACAAGATTTCTCGTGTCCCGCCGTACTTTTCGTGTGCCATCTTATATACGATTTCGATTACAGGAGTCTCACCCTCTACGCTTGGCCTTCCCATGCCATTCATCTATCATATACTCGAATTATGCACATCAGGTTCCTCCAATTTCGCTCGTCACTACTTTCGGAATCGTTGTTACTTTCTTTTCCTCTACCTACTAAGATATTTCAATTCGATAGGTGTTGCCTGCTTATAGCATACTTACTCTTCTAGTAAGTGGGTTCTCCCATTCGGATTCCTCCGGATCGTTGCGTACTTACCGCTCCCCGAAGCGTTTCGCCGTTCGTCGCGTCCTTCTTCGCCTTCTAGTGCCTAGGCATCCACTGTGCGCCCTTTGTTCCTTAACCTTTTTCTTAATTCTAATTCGACTAAATTTTATCTACTTTTCAAAGATCTCTTT
>JAZNII010000085.1:0-8178 GCA_045577415.1 Eubacteriales bacterium | reverse complement strand
CGCAGCGGCGGAGTCAAGATTGTTGACAAAAAAAGATTAAGATCGATGACGATGTAAATTTAGCCTTCTCCGACGGAGAAGGCTAAATTTATTATTCTATCATCGCAAGAATCTGCGCTTTAGGTTTAGCACCCGCGGACTGATTCACGACCTTTCCGTCCTTCATAACGACCAAAGTAGGAATACTGAACACGCCAAACTGACCTGCCAGCTCCTGCTCGTCGTCGACGTTGACCTTGCCGACCAGAATGTCGTCTCTCTCCTCCGCTATCTCGTCGACGATTGGGCTTACCATACGGCAGGGACCGCACCAATCTGCGTAGAAGTCCAACAATACCGGCTTTGAGCTGTTCTTTATCTCATCAAAATTACTTTTATTGACCTTTAATACTGACATAATTAATTCTCCTTATATTTGAAATTTTCGCATTAAGATTTCTTATCTTACACTCATAGTATACCACCCAAAATCATTTTTTTCCGTGACAAAGTCACAAAAAAACGCGTTTGTTGATTTCAAACGCGTTTTTTATTTTCACATATTTTTTCATATATCAATTTTCCATTTTCGACAGCCACTTCGCCACGCCGTCGGCGTTGTTCCCCTCAATCACCGCCGTCGCGATGCTTTTAAGCTCGGGAACGGCATTCTCCACGGCATAGCACTCGTCGGCGATCTTGAACATCGAAATATCGTTTCTGCCGTCGCCGAAGCAAACGATTCTGTCGCATCCCATAAGCTTTTTCAACTCCAGAACCGCATTCGCCTTACTGACACTCTTAGGATGAACCTCCAGCCACCATTCCCCACTGTATATTTCATTGTAATACACGCAGGAAAATCTGTCCTTCAGCTTTTCGTACATTCTGAAAAGCTTATCAGACTTATCAACGCAGGAAAAATGGAAAACCTCTCCCACACAAAGCTTATCTACACTGTCAACCTCGTTTTCCCGTCCGTCGCCGCGTCTGGTCTTGAGAAATTCCTCGGTCTCATCGCTGATAAGAGCGGGACAGTAAAAATACTTTTCGGCTCCGTCAACCTGGGAATAAACGATAGGATAAACTCCGCCCTCGACAAGCTCGGCTACGACAAGCTCGGCTTCCTCACGGGTAAAGGAGTGGGAAAGGAGTTGCTTTTTCGTTCCGTTCTCTAAAATAAACGTGCCGTTGTAGACGATCACAGGGAAACACGCGTCAAGTCCCGCCGCGACTATGCTCGACGTTGCGTATGAACGCGCGGTTGCGTATGAAAATATCATTCCCTCCGATGTGAGGCGATTCAGTGTATTTACCGTATAATCCGACAAGGTCTGATCGCTCCGCAATAGCGTTCCGTCAAGATCTGAAACGTAAAGTGTTTTATTTTTCATTTATTCTTCCTTTTGGCACGCAAATCACGCCTTATTGAAGCTTTCAAAAAGCTCGTTCCTCGTCATAATGACGTTGACCGCCGCAAGGAGGGCGTTGGGCGTCATTCCGCGTGGCAACCCGATCGAGGCGGCGAAATTGTCGCGTCGCTGTGCGCTGTCACTTCCGCCCGTAAGACCAAGTTCGAAAAAGTCGGCTTTTGTTATCTCCTCGCGCTCGGTCTCTGCCGTCGAAGATCCGACCGCAAATGGCTCAAGCAGCTTTCTTATCAGGTCGGCATCTGTTCCCTCGACACCGAGAAACCCCTCGGCGGAGGGTCCTTCCTTTCGTCTTTCCTTACCCTTGACTTGGGGAACGTAGAGCTGTATCAGCCTATCCTTGGGTATAGCCGAGGTGATGTGTGAGCGAATGACCTTGCCCGCACCGTCGCTGTCGGTCATAACGATTATTTGGCTTTTTTTCGCAAGCTGACGGATAAGCGCCAACCTCTCATGGTTCTTGAAAACCCCAAATCCGTCGGTCTGTATGACGCATGCGTCGGCAACCGATTTGATTTTAATTTTGTCATACTTCCCCTCCACGATAATGGGAAGGTCGATCTTTAATTTTTCCATAAATTATACCATCTGAGGGATAAAATAGAGCAAAACCAATGCGCCGAGGATAATTCGGTAGATGCCGAAGGGCGCGAAGCTGTGCTTTTTCACGAATTCCATAAGGAACTTTATAGCGACCATTGAAACAGCAAACGCTACAAGGCTTGCCACCGCCAAAACCGCCCACGCAAGAGGGGGGACACTAACTCCGCTCTCGACTACGTAGTCGAAAAATCCGTAGCCCTTGATAAGACTTGCGCCAACCATAGCGGGTATTCCCAAAAAGAACGAAAACTCCGCCGCCGCAGACCTCGAAACGCCCAAAAATCTTGCGCCGAGAATAGTCGAACCCGAGCGGGACGTGCCGGGGACTATTGAAAGAGTTTGAAAGCACCCGATCAGCATCGCCTGAGAGTAGCTGATGCCGTCAACCGAGTCTACAGAGGCTCTTTTATCTTTATGAATACGCTCTATAACGATAAACAGTACGCCGTAAACGATCAAAGCCGCCGCAACGGTGATGGCATTAAAAATCCAGCCGTCAATATCCTTGCCCGTGGCTATTTCAAGCAGCTTATCGCCAACCACGCCCACAAGCGCGGCAGGGACGCTCGCAATCACTACCTTGAGCCACAAAAGCCAAGTGCTTTTCTTTTCCGAGTCACTTTTTTTCGGTGAAAAGGGATTCAGCTTGCCGAAAAACATAACCACTACGGCAAGTATCGCGCCAAGCTGAATGACGACCTCGAACATGCTCATATATTCGTCAGCAAATGTCGCGCCAAGCTTCGGGGCTACCGCAAGCTTTAAAAATTCGTCGAGCAGTATGAGATGCCCCGTGGAGCTGACGGGCAACCACTCGGTTATACCCTCTACAACGCCAAATATTATGGCTTTTAAAATTTCTATAAATTCAGTCATTTTTGCCTCCGGCGGCTTAAAACCTTTTTGAGAAAACTCACGCAAACCGCAAGCGGTTTGCTTTGCGAGTTTGCTCCGCAAACTTCGAGTTTTAAGAATTCCAAAAACTTTCAATAAGGAAAGTTTAAATTATCAAATATAGCAGCTCTGAAATCAATGCTTCTATCAACACGATAGCAGTGAAGCTTAACTTTCAAAGCTCCACCGTTTTAAAGCACAAGCATTCCGTATTTCTACTATTTTTCGGGAAGTTTTTTGGCTCCACCTTTTTTTCAAAAAAGGTGGAATCGCATCCCCTACTCCCCTGCTCTCATAATATCGCCCTCAAGAACCTCAAAAGGCACTCTGCACCAGAAGATCATTGAGGGGTGGGGCGCGCTTTCGCAAGGCTCACCACTCGGCAGATAAAGCTCGTTGGCAGTAAATGCTCTGCCCACCTTGTTTGGCGAGATCATCTCGGCAGAGTCCCCGACCTTTACCTTGTTGCGCTGAATAAAGCGGTAAAGTCTTCCGTTTTCATTTTCAAGAGCGATGCCCGCGGCGCTTATCTTTTCGGCTTCCTCATCATTATACTCAACCGCCGTAGCGAAATATGCTTTGTCGCGGATGTAGCCCGTGTGAGAGCCGAGTTGGGGGTTGCCCATAGGATCGTCAAGATAATATCCCGTGCAGTATTCGCGGTGAGAAACGCTCTCAAGCTCGCGATATAGGTGAGGATCAAACTTATAGTTTTCGGGATCGGCGAGGTAAGAATCTATCGCCATTCTGTACGCGTTGGTGACTACCGCCGTATAGTACGCGCTCTTCATTCTGCCCTCGATCTTGAAGGAGTTGATGCCCGCAGCAATAAGCTCGGGAATATGCTCGACAGTACACATATCCTTTGAAGACATAATGAAGGTTCCAAGCTCGGTCTGCTCGATCGGAATAGGCAGATCGGGGCGTTTTTCTTCGTAAATTATGTAATTCCAACGGCAAGGCTGGGCGCATCTGCCGCGGTTTGCGTCGCGCTCGGTCATAAGATTGGAGAGCATACATCTGCCGCTATACGACACGCACATAGAGCCGTGAACGAAGACTTCGATCTCGATGTCATGAGGGAGAGCCAGACGGATCGCCTTTATCTCCTCAAAGCAAAGCTCACGCGCAAGCACAAGTCTTTTTGCTCCGAGCGCGGCGTAAGCCTTTGCCGCTTCGGGGGAAACGATGCTCGCCTGAGTCGAAATATGTATCTCCATATCGGGAATGATCTCCCTGACCGTCGCCATAACGCCAAGATCGGCAACGATAAATGCGTCGATGCCCGAATCCTTGATAGCGTGCAAAAACTCGCGCAAAGCGGGATATTCGTCGCCGTGAGGCATAGTGTTAAGGGTCAGATAGAGCTTTTTTCCGCGCTCGTGGGTATATTTTGCCGCCTCGTGAAGCTCCTCGACCGTAAAATTGTCCGCCGCCGAGCGCATACCGAAGCTCTGTCCTGCAAGATACACCGCGTCAGCTCCGTAAAGCAGAGCCGCCTTTAGCTTCTCAAAATTGCCCGCGGGAGAGAGCAATTCGGGTCTTTTTATCATTTCGTTCATTTCAAACCGTCCTAAAAAATAAACATATTACTTCATTTTATATTCTATCATAAAAATCAGGCTCTGTCAACATTACGCGGCACAATCTTGACACGAAGAAAAAAATGTTGTATAATAAAAGCAATTAATTTTATTTATTATCCCACAGATCGGAGATGATATATTGAGATTCGTAGAAAGGATCAAAAGCTCCCGAGAGGCAAGACGTCAGAGATCAGGTAAGATCAAGGCTATGCGACTGTTTTCTCTTGGATTTGTTTCGGTAATTTTGCTTGGCGCTCTGTTGCTTATGCTTCCCATATCGGTTCCCGAGGGACACGAAAGCGCAGACTTTTTGACCGCGCTTTTCACCGCCACCAGCGCGACCTGCGTTACGGGACTCTCGTTAGTCGATACCGCCACGGGCTGGAGTCTTTTCGGGCAGGCAGTCATTCTTTGTATGATACAGCTTGGCGGAATAGGATTTATGACCTTTGCCGTGCTGATCGCAAAGATCGTAAAAAAAATGCTTTCGCCCAAGGAAAGAATACTTGTGGCGATGTCATATAACCTGAACTCCTACGCTGACATCGGCGGAATACTCAAAAGCGTGGCTATCGGAACCTTTTCCACCGAGCTTGTGGGTGCCTGTCTTCTGTTCATACGCTTCCGAGAGTTCTATCCTTTGGGAACAGCTATATTCAAAAGCATTTTCACGTCGGTTTCGGCTTTCTGTAATGCAGGCTTCGACCTCATGGGTGATCTCTACGCGTCAGCCCCCCTTCCCGAGGGAGCGACATACAGCGCGTCGATGGGTTACTTTATCGACGATCCTCTCGTCTGCATTACCCTATCATTACTAATAATCATCGGCGGTATCGGTTTTGCGGTATGGTTTGACTTGAAGGAAAAGATAGTTCGCAAAAAGCGTCTTTCAGCATATTCAAAGCTGGTTCTTATTATTTCCGCGTCGCTTCTCGTCGTTGGTGCCACGTTTATAGCCATCTTTGAATGGAACAATGATGCGACCATGGGTCAGCTCTCCCCCGCAAGTAAGATACTGGCATCGTTTTTCCATTCCGCCTCTTTGAGAACCGCGGGATTTTCCTCCTTTGACAACGGCAAGATGGTGTTTGGAACACAAGTGCTGTCACTCGTGTTTATGTTCATAGGCGGGGCTTCCGGCTCTACCGCGGGCGGCGTCAAGGTGGTGACCGTGGGCGTTCTGATCTACACGGTGTTCTGCAACATGACGGGAAAGAACGACTCCGTAGTATTCAATCGCAGAATAAGCCCCGCAAGCTTTATAAGAGCGGTATCGGTGGTCTTTTTGCAGCTTACACTCATAATCCTCGCGTCAGTGACCATCTTCTCATTCCCCGATGGCTTTGGAGGAATGGAGGTAGTGTATGAGGTCACCAGCGCTATAAGTACCGTGGGTCTGTCCATGGGCATAACAAGCGCGCTCGGTCCCTTCTCACGGTCATTGATGATCCTCCTTATGTATTTCGGCAGAGTAGGCATACTCACCGTGACCTACGCCATGATGCTAAATCAACATTCGGGCGACTCCACTATAAAACATCCCGATGCGGACCTGCTGATAGGCTAAGCATCATAAACTATTTACAAATTTGGAAATTTTCATATATTATCAAGGAGATCTAAAATGAAAAGCTTTTGCATAATCGGACTTGGAAAATTAGGTCAGACTCTCGCCGAGACTCTGACGGCAGACGGCAAAGAAGTCCTCGTAATAGACGTTGATGCCGACAAGATAAACACTATAGCAGACAACGTAACCAACGCCGTTATCGGCGACTGCACCAACGACGCGGTTCTCCGCGCGGCAGGCGTTGCCGACTACGAGTGCGCTATCGTTTGCATTGCCCAAAACATCAACGCAAACGTGCTTTTGACTTTGAAATTAAAGGAAATGGGCGTTAAAAAAGTCATTTCGAGAGCAATAAACGACGGTCACCGCCGTGTGCTTGAAAAGATCGGCGCGGATATGGTGATCTTCCCCGAGCGCGATATGGGAGAGCGACTTGCCTTTACTCTTGCCCGTGACAGCGTTACCGATTTTATGGAGTTCAAGGGCTTCCAGATAGCCGAGATCACCGTTCCTAAAAAGTGGATAGGAAAAACCGTCATTGAGCTTGATATTCGCAAAAAATACGGCATAACCATAGTCGCGGTGACTTCCGCGGACGGCACAGTCGCAGTCTCGCCCTCTGCGACGCGTCCGTTTATGACAGGGGACCTTATATCTATCGCGGGAAGCGATAAGCAGGTCCAGGATTGCTTGAAAAAGTTCGAATAATTAAGTTTGCTTAACTTCAGCTTTGTGAAAAAGCCTCGACTTTGAGAAATTCTCATAGTCGAGGTTTTTTAAACAATGAAATCTTATCTTTGTCGTTATGCCGAAAATTTTATTACTTAAAAAGCTTTTGTATCGCTTCAAGTATCTTGAATCTCGCTCTGTATTGAGGCTTGTCGCTCTCGGTTATCAGCTTGTATTGGTCGCCCGTAAGTCCCACCGAGATAAAGGCTTCCTCGTTGCTCTGCGCCGACTTTTCGCTGGCGGCAGACAGACAGAGCGGCGGGAAAAGACAGCACCACCAGTTCTGCCCCTCGGCGTCGCCAATGCAGACACGCAGAGAGACGTACTCGCCCTCGGGGAAAGCGCAGGTCTCGTAGGTTCTCGTGGGGTAATACTCCTCCCCCATAAGCAGGCTTACGTCGTAGTCATAGCCCTCGTCTCTGACCACCTCCTCGGCGGCGGTCTCGATCTCGTCCATTATCCCCTCGATCGCCGCTATCGCTTCAGATTGAGTGGAGCAGCCCTTTACCGCCGGACTTACAAGCTCGACCACGCGGTCGCGAACCTTTAATTTTAACTCTTGGTCGGCATCGCTGTCAGAATTGGCAAGCACGTGAAGTCTGACCACTGTGTCGTAGATCTCCTCCTCCCCGTGGACGGGGAAAAGTCCCGCGAAAAGCGCGACCGTAAGAATGAGGAAAGCGCAGATAAGTAATTTTTTAGTAGAAGCCATTGTGTAAACATCCTTTCTTTTTGATAACGAAAGAATTATGCTCACATGGTGGCTTCTTTATTCAGTATATTAAATTATTTTTTATTTTTGCCTTCTTCGTTCTCACTTTTGTCGTGATGAGGATGAGGTGTGATATGAGCCATAATCCAACGGAAATCGTGACGCTCTCTTGCAACGTTTTTAATTCGTTTGCTGGAGTTCGCGGGCTTTTCGGTAATATCTCCCGCCTTTGTGAGCGCCCATTTTGTCATAACGGGACCGACGATCTCGTAAACGAGAACGGCAAACAAAATAACGAAGGAAACGACGCTCGCGATGCCTGCGTCTAGCATTCCGTCACTCTTGACCGTGCTTACCATACCGAGAGCAACTCCCGCCTGAGGAAACAGAGTAATTCCCAGATATTTCACTATATCAGGGGAGCATTTGCTCAGCTTTGCCGAACCCATCGCTCCGAAATATTTACCGATACAACGGGAAATTATGTAAACAACGCCTACAAGCACGAGAAGCGGCTGTGTAAATACGCTCAGATCAAGCTCGGCGCCGCTGAGGACGAAGAAAAGAATAAGCAAGGGCTTGCTCCAGCTATCGGCTCTGTGCATCATCTCGTCGGAGCATTCGCAGACGTTGCAGAATATCGTTCCGCACATCATACAGGTCAGAAGCGAGGAG
>JAZNII010000084.1:0-27603 GCA_045577415.1 Eubacteriales bacterium | reverse complement strand
ATGTAGCCCTTACCGAAGTTGTCGGCAAGCGCCTGCTTCATCTCTGCCATAGTTACCTTTTTCTCATCGAAAACGAGAGTCTTTACGGCGAGAAGCGCGTCGGTCATGTTAGCGATACCAAATCCCTGAGGACCTGTGAAGTTATAGTGAGCGCCGCCCTCTTGGAGAGAAACACCCTTTTCGATACAGTCGTTGCAGAGGCAGGACTCGAAGGGGAGAGGACAACGAACACCGTGAGCATAGTCAACCGCGTTGTCTGCCTGTACCATCATTTCTATAAAGTAGTTCTGCTGAGCCTTGTAAGCCTCATAGAACTCCTCAAACGTGGTCATCTTTTCAACGTCGCCGGTCTGAAGGCCGATAAGCTCGCCCTTGTCGTATCCGTTAGAGAATACAAGCTCGATTGGACGGCACATATTGAAGAATGCCGCATCGTGCCAACCGTCGGTCTTGCCGCCCTTCTGAGGCTCAACACAACCGATAATAGCGTAGTCACGCGCATCCTCGAGTGTAACACCTCTTGCCATGATCGCGGGAATGATAACCTCGTCATTATAGAACGCGGGAACGCCAAGGCCCTCTCTTACAACCGATGCCGCCTTGATAAGAAGGTCGTGGGGGGAACGGTTCCAAACTCTGATAGAGAGCGAAGGCTGGGGAAGACGAACGTGCATAGTTGCTTCCATACACATATAGGAAAGGTCGTTAGTAACATCAATGCCTTCCTCGTTCTGACCGCCTACGATAAGGTTCTGGAACAGACCGTAGCCTGCAAAGCCTTCAGCAGACGCAGCGTCTCTTACCTTGGTAAGGTCGTTGAGCTTTACCCAAAGACAGTCGATATATTCCTGCGCTTCTTCGTAAGTGATAGTGCCGCTGTCGATATCCTTTTTGAAAAGAGGATACATATACTGGTCAAAACGTCCGGGAGAGATCGAGTGTCCGCTGGACTCGCACTGAATAAGCTGCTGAACGAACCAGAACGCCTGACATGCCTCGTAGAAATTACGCGCGGGCTTTGCGGGAACTCTGTCACAGGTCTCAGCAATTCGGAGAAGCTCTGCTTTTCTGACGCTGTCAGTACACTCGCTCGCTTCCTTGCGCGCAAGGGCAGAGTAGCGGTGAGCGTAGGTAATTACCGCCTCGCAGCTCTCGATTACAGCGTCGAGGAAGTTCTTGCGAGTAAGATAGTCGCCGCTTCCGGGATTAAGCTTTGCAATGGCGTCGCGCGCCTCGGCGATAACACCTTCAAGACCTTTATATATAACCTTTGCGTAATCAACGCTAATGTGACCGATACCGTTGTAGAAGTAGTTCCCTACGGTAAAGACTCCATGGTTGAGGAACACGTCAAGAACCTTGGGGTCCATAGACTGCGCCGCAAGGTCGCTTACGGTTCTGCCCTTCCAATAGGGATGCACCTTTTTAAGTCTTTCAACCGTTTCGGGAGAAATGTAGAAACGGTCGGCGTCTCTGGTCGCTATCGTGTCGTACTCGCTCTCAAGCCATTCAAACGAGTACTCGGGGAAGGTCTGACAGCTGCGGGGAACTATCGAGTTGCTTCCAACGAAAAGCTCGTAGGGACGAATAACGATCGGAATATATTCAAGAATGTGACGAAAAGCCGCAGAACGACGCTTAATTATAGGAAGCGCCTCGGTCATCTTGTAGCTCTCGGTCAAAAGCTCGGCTCTGTCTGCCTCGATCTGAGGAGTTGCCGCATAAAGGTGATCGATAAGCTTTTGTATTCTGGGACTCTTATCTATTACAAATTTAATCTGACTCATTTGTTTCTTCTCCTTTTTTTCTTGGAACCTTTTGTGAACAAAAGGTTCCAAACCTCCAAAAAACTTTCCCAAAAAGTTTTCGAGGTGGATTTATAGGGTAAGCTCTGAATTAAACGGTTTAATAAACACTATCAACACGATAGCAGATATACTTTGGTTTAAATCAATCCCATTTTGAATGACTGTATGGGGTTGAATTTATCCTTTTTGCGGGAAGCTTTTTGGCTCCACCGCAAATCTCGCTTTGCGAGTTTGCAATTCTCAGAAAAAGGTGGAACGCATCCCCGCGCCTTTTATATCTGATCCCAAAGATCAGCGTGAGGAGCTGCGATGACAGAGCTTCCGAAGAATACGCCCTGATCCTTTGCGTGCTGTGCGCCTGCCTCAACTGCGGCGGTAACGTCACCGACGTCACCTGTTACGAGGCAAACACCCTTACCGCCCATACCGCGGGAGGTGCGAAGCTCGAAGATAGATACCTTTGCGGTCTTGACCGCAATATCAGCCGCCTTGATGATAGAAGCGGCGGAGAAGGTCTCGATAATACCGAGACTTCCTTTCTTTTCGGTGGGAGCGGTGCCAAAGAGAGCGGTTATTACCTGAGGATCGATGCGACCCATAATGGAGGAGTCGACCAGCTTTTCATCGAAGCGATCCTTAACGTGTTCAACTGCGCTACTTACGTTAGAAATAGAACCCGTAAGAATGATCTCGTACTTACCGGGGCAAGCGGGACGAGCGGATACAAGGCTGATGCCTGCGCTCTTGAGAGCGGCGTCGGTTGCCTCGATGCCCTTAGCTATACTTTTAAGTTCAATTACGCCAATTGCTTGATACATTATGTATTTCCTGTGCCTTTCTTTCTACGATATGTGTTTGTCCGATTAAGCCTCGATGATGATCTTGGTAGCATCAACGAAGGTTACCTTGCCGCCAATAGATGCGTATTGGGGCAGTGAAAGTCCCGCGCCGGGATTAGCGATAAGCTGTCCCTCCTCTACCTTGTCGCCTACATTTACCGCAGGAACCGAAGGAGCGCCGATGTGGCCGGACATCATTATCTCTACCTTAGAAGCCTTAAGCTTTACGGGAATGAACTTGGGAACTATGTCGTACTTGTGTACTCCCAGCATATCCTCCCATTTTTCGGACTGTATCATTCTGTAAGGACGGTCAGAGGAAACCTTGTAGGTCTCGCTGCCCGACTGGAATCTGATCTTATTCTTTGCAAGGATGCCCTTGAGGTTAAGGATAACGTCCTTGGGGGATATCTCCTGACAGCAAACCTCAGCACAAACTCCGCAGGAGCAGCAAAGGGAAGCGGTTGCGATCATCTGGGGATTGTCGCTTGCGGCGTTGCCCGTAGCAACTCTTATCATCTTGTGGGGCTCGATGGGATAACCGAGCAGATGTCTGGGACACATTTCGGTACATCTGGAGCAACCGCAGCAAGCCGAAGCCGCGCGGCGAAGCATATCGTTCATGTCAACTCTCTTATTCTTGATCGCGCGTGCGCTCTCGGGAATAATGAGGAGAGACTTGGTGGTCTTTGTAACGGTAGCCGTAGCGGGATCCTTGATGCGACCCATGGAGGGGCCGCCGTCGATCATAGCGTGAGTATCCTTAACGGTTACGCCAAGCTGGTTGAAGATCTCGGAAACTCTCATGCCTACGGGAACCTTAATGGTATATCTTTCGGGGAGATCTCCACCGATAGTGAGCCATTTTTCGGTGACGGGCTTGCCCTCGTTTACCGCGCGCCAGATGTTGTAAACGGTCTCGCCATTGTAAACGATAACACCTGCGGTGATGGGGAGATTACCGGGTTTAACGAGTCTGCCGGTAGCCTCATAGATCTGATTGATCTCATCACCCATAGGATAAATGTTGGGAAGAAGCTTAACGGTTACGCCCTCAGCAAGAGTCTGTCCCTCGTTAAAGCCGAGCATATGCGCTCTATGCTCCTTGATAGCTACGTAGGTGTGCTTAATGCCTGTCTCTGCCATTACGAGCCTTGCTCCTTCGGCGATTTTGGACATTTCCTCGCGCATGATCATGTAATCGGTATACATGAGAGGTTCGCATTCCGCACAGTTGATGACCAGAATTTCAGCGCCCTCGGCAAGCTTTGCGTAAGAGGGAAATCCCGCTCCGCCCGCGCCAACGATGCTGTTATTTTGCATTATTGATTTCAAATTGATTTCTGACATTTTAAGGCCTCTTTTTCCTTGTTGCTTTAGTTATTAATTCTGCTTTTTGTCAACGACTCCGACGACTACGGCATCGACGGGAGTGTCGCAGTCTCCAAGAGCGACTCTCGCGCTGCTTCCCGTGGTCACAAGGACCTCCTCGCCAATACCCGCGCTTACCGTGCGGTCTACCGCTACGATAAACTTGTCGGTGAGTTCGTTCTTTTCAATTACTTGAATTTCAAGAAATTTGTATCCGATAAGCTTGTCAAGCTTATTCGTGGATACGATATTTCCGATTACTTTTCCTTTTAACATTTTTAAACCTCTGTATGTAAAAGTTATTTATTACTTAACGGGGGTAACGGTGGATCCGTTCTTGAAGCCTACCGCGTTAGCGTCGTCGGTATCTACGTGCATCTCAAGTCGGAAGTCCTTGTGGACTCTTACCTGAACGTCGAACCAGCGAGTGCGTTTGGTTCCGCTTGTTGCGTCAACATCGATGTAGTCGCCGTCCTTAACGCCGAAGTGAGCGGCGTCGTCGGGACTCATGTGGATATGGCGGTTAGCTATGATGCAACCTTGAGAGAGTCTGACGATACCCTTGGGGCCGATAATGGTAATAGGGGATGAGCCTACAAGGCTGCCCGATTCACGGACGGGGGGCTTTACCTTGAGAACATAGGAGTCGGTAACCGAGATCTCGACCTGGCTTGCCTTTCTGAGAGGACCGAGAACGCGAACGCCTTCGATAGCGCGCATAGAGGGACCGACGATAGTCAAGGTCTCCTTGCAAGCGTACTGACCGGGCTGGGAGAGATCCTTGAGATGAGTTAACTCATATCCGGGACCGAAAAGGGTCTCAAGATCCTCCTTTGTCAAGTGGATGTGGCGATTTGAGATGCCCACGGGGATCTCGTATCCACTTTTAGTCGCTTCGGGAGCGGTTCCCATTTCTGCAACTATCTTTTTTACAATGCTTTCAATATCTTTGGTCGAAATGCTCATTTTTATCTGTTCCTTTCGATATATTTACGATAATTTTCATATGAAGGGATTTAAACTGAATTTTTAAATGCCTTCATACGAGAATTATCTTTGGTGGTGTGTCTTGCCCGACAATTTTTCGGGCAAGACACAGACGTGTTTTGCGGCGCGACCGCCGTTCAAAGAGCAAAATGCGAATTTACAATGCTAATGAAGATTTTTGCTTGCAAAAATCAACCTTAACTCTTCACTTTTCACTCTTCACTTAATTTTTGCTAGCAAAAATTAGCCGAGAGTGGGAAGAAGCTTGTTAACGTCGGTGTGAGGTCTGGGGATAACGTGAGTTGCAACAACCTCACCGAGGTTAGCTGCAGCTGCGCCGCCTGCCTCAACTGCTGCCTTAACAGCTCCAACGTCGCCGCGAACCATAACGGATACGAGTCCGCTACCGATCTTCTCGGAGCCGATAAGCTGTACGTTAGCTGCCTTAACCATAGCATCTGCTGCTTCGATTGCTGCTACGAGACCTCTGGTCTCTACCATTCCTAATGCTTCATTCATGATAAAAATCTCCTTTTTGGATAAATTTTTGTAATTTTTTTTGTGAGCAAGCTCACTTTATTTGCCGTGGGATTAAACTCCCTTATCGGTCTTAATAAATTTAATAATGTCGGGATGAGGGCGCGCTATGACCTCCTGACACATTACGTGTCCGACTGTCTTTGCCGCTTCAACTCCCGCTTCAAGCGCGGCGGTAACTGATGAAACGGTACCTTCAACAACAACTGTCACAAGTCTTCCGCCCAAGCGCTTTTCGACGTGGATGAGCTTAACATCCGCCGCCTTAACCATTGCGTCAAGTCCGACTATAGCCGTAACCATAGCTTGAACTTCAAGCAGTGCAATTGCTTTTTCCATAGTTTTATCTCCTAAAGAATTTGCGGGGGAGAGGAATAGTGACAGGCATAATACCTATTCACTATTCACTCTTACCTCTTACTTCTCGGTTAGATTAACCGAGTGTGGGGAGAAGCTTGTTTACGTCGGTGTGAGGTCTGGGGATAACGTGAGTAGCTACTACTTCGCCGAGTCTAGCCGCTGCTGCGCCGCCTGCCTCAACTGCTGCCTTAACAGCTCCAACGTCGCCGCGAACCATAACGGATACGAGTCCGCTACCGATCTTCTCGGAACCTATAAGCTGTACGTTAGCTGCCTTAACCATAGCATCTGCTGCCTCGATTGCTGCTACGAGACCTCTGGTCTCTACCATTCCCAATGCTTCATTCATGATAAAAATCTCCTTTTTTATAAATACAAATTTTTTAAAAACTTTTTTATTCGCTCACGTCCATATTGCGGAGCTTGTCTCTGCCCGTTGCGGTGAGGTCTGCGAACCACTGAACCTGATCGTCAAGTCCCGAGATCACCTTGGAGGTGATGTAAAGACCTCTTTTTTCAGCCTCCGCAACTCCCGCGTCGTGAGCAGACTGAACAGCACCTGCGTTACCCATGAACTTTACCACCATAACCAGCGGTACGGCGCATGTTTCCGCGTTTGCGGGCTTGTTCTTGTCGATGGCTACAACCTTAACGTCTGCCGTCTTTGCGACGGTGTCCGCTACTACTATCGAGGTCGTGTAGCCGTAGACCTCAATCATTCCAAGCGCCTGTGCCATATTTCAGACCTCTTATCAGTCATTAATATAGCAGATCTTGATACCCTTCTGTGCTACGTTTGTTTCCATAGCCTCGTTCATCTTGTCGAGAGGGAAGGAGTGAGTAATAAGATCCTCGATCGGAATGTTCATCTCGCGGCACTGCTTAAGGAATGCCACGGTCTTGGGATAGTCCTCAGCGGAGTAATCCCATGAGCCGACGATGTCGATCTCCTTGTTGCACATAGCGACGTGGGGGTTGATCTGATATTCACCGTTGTTAACGAAGAAGCCCATTTCGCACATACCGCCGCCGCGACGGATGTAGCTGTAGATGTCAGCTGCCGCTACGGGAGCGCCTGTACACTGATATGCGAAATCAACGCCTACGTTGTTGGCGATAGCCTTGACCTTAGCAACTCTCTTGTCAAGAGTGTCTTCATCGGGACGACGGAAGCAGATGGTGGTCTTAGCGCCCATCTTCTCGGCAACCTTAAGTCTGTCCTCGTTACCGTCAACCGCGATGATGTGGTTGATACCTGCCGCGCGAAGAACCGTGATCATAACGAGACCAACGGGTCCGCATCCCTGAACGAGAACCTTGGAGCCGAAGTTGAGCAGACCTGTCTTCTGACCTCTCTCAAGCGCGTGTACGCAAACGCACGCAAGCTCAAGGATCATTCTCTGCTTGAGGTTAAGCTCGTTGACCTGGAAGTAGGTCACGCCGTGGCCGCCCTTGATGACCATATAGTCTGCGAACCAGCCGTTTACTCTGTTGCCCTCAGCCGTACCTCTCTTGTCACCGATCAGACCGAAAACGCCCTGATTGTCACAAAGATTGGTTCTTCCGGGAACCATACGGCAGGCGTAGCAGTCACCGCAGCTGAGAACCGAGGTAACGATCTTGTCGCCAACACCGAGGGGCTTGCCCGCGGTATCTGTCTTAACATTTTTGCCGACCGCAACGACCTCACCTGTACCCTCGTGACCGAGAATTACGGGAATGAGACCGAAGGGGTCCTGTTTCCATTCGTGTACGTCGGTTCCGCAAACACCTGCACCCTCAACGCGGACGAGAATGTCGTCGTCGCCGAGCGGGGGGATCGGGATCTCCTGTACTTCGATTTTCTTGGGACCGGTAAGCATTGCAACGTGAGCTGTGGTGGGGATAGGACCTGCCGCCTTGGAGGTAGCGCCCTGACCCATAGAGCTTATCACGGAGCGAACGATGCTTTCGATCTGGGAAGCTGTGATATCCATTCTATGTATATCCTTTCGTAGATTAAATTTAAATGATGCGGAAACTGTCTACCATTACGCAACGGCGCTTTCTTGTAAAGCTTCTGGCACTTGTGATGCCTTCGCCGGTAGGACCTGCAATAGTAAAGGTGGTGTGACCCTCGCCGCCAAATCCGATTCCCGCGTAAGAGGGGGCGTTCTTGACGAAGATCGTGGTCTCAACCGCTCTTGCGAATGCAGTCAGATTATCGATGTTCTTGGAGTGCATGTGAGCGGTGTGGCGGTTGCCATGCTCAGCCTTGACCGCAAGCTCGATCGCCTCATCGATGTTCTTGACGCGAACGATGCCGAGAATAGGCATCATAAGCTCTTCCTGAACGAAGTCGTGTTCAAAAGGAACCTCGGCGATAGCGCAACGGATCTCGGGACCAACCTTGATGCCGATCTTCTCGAGAATCACGCGGCAGTCGCGACCTACACAGTCACGGTTGACGATCTTGTGTACCTTGCCGTCCTTGCCGGTCTTTTCAACGAGAACTACCTTTGCAAGCTGGTCTGCCTGAGCTCGGGTCAGAAGGATACAACCGTTTTTCTGCATTCCTGCGATAAGTCTGTCGGCAACGTTTTCGAAAACGAATACCTCTTTCTCTGCGATGCAGGGAAGGTTGTTATCAAAGGTGCATCCGTCGATGATGTCCTTTGCAGCCTTGTCGATGTCGGCGGTATCGTCAACGATAACGGGGGGATTGCCCGCACCGGCACCAATAGCCTTTTTACCGGAAGAAAGAACCGCCTTTACAACTCCGGGGCCTCCCGTGCAAACGAGAAGCTTGATGGAGGGGTGCTTGTACATTACGTTAGCGGTATCAAGAGTAGGCTTGATAACGCTTGCGACCAGTACCTTGGGGCCTCCCGCACTGTAGACCGCTCTGTTGACTAAGTCAACGGCGTAGTTGGAGGTTGCGATAGCGCCGGGATGAGGGTTGAATACAACGCCGTTTCCTGCGGCTATCATACCGATACTGTTACAAATTACGGTCTCGGAGGGATTGGTGGATGGAGTGATCGCTCCGACGACTCCGAAGGGAGCCATTTCGGTGAGCGTCAGACCGTTATCGCCGGTCTTGGCTTCCTCGATTATGTCCTCTGTGCCGGGTGTCTTGTCTGCCACGAGATTGTGCTTTGCGGTCTTGTGGTCAACGCGACCCATCTTGGTCTCGGCAACGCCGATCTCTGCCATAATGGAAGCTTCCGCTCTGCAAAGATTTCTGATTGCCGTGATTATCTTTTCTCTGTCTGCCACGCTCATGGAACGTACAGCCTTGTATCCTGCGTTAGCGACCTCGATAGCTTCTTCCATCGTTGCGTAAACGCCGACGAACTTGCGTCCCTTGTACTGTGTGGCATCCCAGTCACGAGCTGCCGCAGGAGCAGCGGGCGCGGACTTGTATTCGGACACGACCTTCGCAACTATTGCGTTGATCTGTGCCTCTGTGAGATTGTAAGACATTTTGAGTTTTCTCCTTTCGTCAGATTTTGTGAGACTGCTTATTAATAATTTAATGAAGAAAAGTCTCGAATTATCTGCCGAGAGCGGCGAGAACCTTCTTGGTGATCTCTGCTACGAGATCGTCGCCTGCAGCTGCGGGAGCGTGGTTGCCGCAAGAGCAGCTACCGCCGTTATCCTTGCACTTGCAGTTGGAAGTACCCTTGTTGGGGCAGGACTTACATCCGGGATGCTTTCCGGGGAGGTTGAACTTCTTGCGGAGTTCCATAAGTCTTTCAAGCTCGTGGCAGGAGATCTCCTCGATGTGAGCGTTCTTGCCTACGCCGATCTGACGAGCGTAAAGGTTGATCTTTGCGTTAAACTCAACCTCTTCCATGGTGAAGCAAGCTCTCTGCAGAGTGTTACCAACGGTAAGAGCGCCGTGGTTCTTCAGAAGGAATGCGTCGTGCTTCTGAATGTAGGGCATGAGGGACTCGGGGATCTCCATGGTGGAGGGCATACCGTAGTCACAGGTGGGAACGTTACCGATGGTAAGAATTGCCTCGGGGAGTATGTACTGGTCGAGTTCAACTCCTGCAACGGTGAAAGCGGTTGCAACGGGAGGGTGAGCGTGAACGACAGCGTTTGCGTCGGGACGCTCCTGATAAACTCTCATGTGCATCTTGATCTCGGAGGAGGGATTGAGCTTACCGTCGATCTTGTTGCCCTGACCGTCGATCTTGATGATCATGTCGGGGGTCATGAAACCCTTGGATACACCGGTAGGTGTGCAGTAGTACTCGTTAGGTCCTACCTTAACGGAAATGTTACCGTCGTTTGCAGCTACGAAGCCGTGGTCGTAGATTCTTTTACCGATGTCGCAGATTTCCTTTTTGATTTCAAAAGAAGATTGTGCCATTTTTTGTATTCCTTTCACAAATTTATTTCAATTAAATTGTTTACTTATTTAACCAGCTCGTAGGTGTCGGACGCGATCATAAATTCCTCGTCGGTGGGGATGACCACTACCTTTACCTTGGAGTCGGGTGCGCTGATGACAGCGTTTTCGCCGTGGACTGCGAAGTTTGCGTCCTTGTCCATCTTGATGCCGAAGAACTCCATGTTGTCGCCGATGAGCTGACGGCTTCTTGCATCGTTTTCGCCAAGGCCCGCGGTGAAGATAAGAACGTCAACGCCGTTCATTTCAGCGGTGTAAGAACCGATGATCTTCTTTGCCTGACGGACGAGAAGCTCCATAGCGAGAGCTGCTCTCTCGTTGCCCTCGTTAGCCGCTGCCCAAACGTATCTTGCGTCGTTGGAAACGCCCGAGACACCGATAAGACCGGACTTCTTGTTGAGCGCGTCGTTTACCTCGGAGACGGTCATGCCGCTCTGCTTGCAAACGTACTCAATGATGGAGGGGTCGATGGTTCCGCATCTGGTACCCATAGGAAGACCTTCCTGGGGAGTGAAGCCCATGGAGGTGTCAACTGCCTTGCCGCAATCAACTGCGGTGATAGAGGAACCCGAGCCAATGTGGCAGGAAACGATCTTGGTCTTGTTGTAGTCGAGACCGAGGAATTCGCAAGCCTTTGCCGAAACGTAGCGGTGGCTTGTTCCGTGGAAGCCGTAACGGCGAACACCGTACTTCTCATACCACTCGTAGGGGAGGGGATAGATGTAAGCCTTAGGCTCGAATTCGGAGTAGAAGGAGGTGTCGAATACGCCGACGTGAGGGATCTTATCCATCAGAGCCTTACAAGCGGCAACACCCTTGAGTGCGGGAGGACCGTGGAGAGGGTTGATGGGAATGATCGACTCGATGTACTTGATCTCTTCCTCGCCGAGGATGCAAGACTTTGAGAGCTTGCCGCCGTGAGCGAATCTGTGACCTACTGCGCTGATCTCGTCTACGCTTGCGATTACGCCAAGCTCGGGATCGGTGAGAAGCTGAAGCACGAGAGCGATAGCTTCATTGTGGGTGGGCATTGAGTAGTCTGCCTCGTAGGTCTCTTTTCCGGGACGCTTGTGAGTAATAGCGCCGGAAAGTCCGATCTTTTCACACAGACCCTTAGCCAAAACCTTGCCGCTCTCCATATCGAAAAGCTGATACTTGAGAGAGCTGCTTCCGGCATTG
The DNA here is from genome assembly GCA_045577415.1 of Eubacteriales bacterium. Classification (GTDB taxonomy): domain Bacteria; phylum Bacillota; class Clostridia; order Oscillospirales; family CAG-272; genus SVTX01. The sequence goes on along the minus strand of JAZNII010000084.1, from coordinate 16,123 downwards.
ATTACCAGAATTTTCATAGTTTGGACCGTTCCTTTCTTTGCCAGAATGTCAATTTTAGCAATTCTGAGCATATATTGAAGATAAAATAGATTTTTTGTGAATTTTACCGTGATTTTGACAAAAACGGCAAAAATCGCTCTACATCATATATTATAACAGATTTATTACAAATTTGCAAGGGGTTTAGAAAATTTCAAAGCAAAATAGTGTACGAATTTTGAGGTGCTTTTTTTTGCAAAATTTATAAAAAAATGCCACTGACAAAAAAATAACTCTCTATTGTGATAAATAATTAACAGTTAGCACCTAATAAATGGAAACTATTACAATTTTTACAAATTATTACACTTTTTCACTTTGACAAAAAATTATCGAAAAATCACCGTGAAATAAAGGATTTTTCACTCTTTTTCATTAAAATTCAAAATACCTATTGTAAATAAGAAAAAAATTTGTTATAATAGTGTAATAATGGGTAAATGTGGCCAAAAGGGGGTAGTCCGAATGACGATTCTGTATAAAAACGCGTATGTTTATGTAGAAAACAAAAGTGGGGAAAGAGCTTTCGATCTTGGATGGCTTTTGACCGACGGCGAGCGTATAGCGGCGATGGGTCTTGGCGAGCCGAGGAGCGATCTTGGTGAAAATATCAAAACCGTAGATCTTGACGGCGCGAGACTTGTACCCGGTCTTATCGACGTACACACCCACGGACGCGCGGGTGGCGATTTTAATTCTGCTGGCGCTGAGACGCTTATAAAAATGTCTCGCTCGTATCTTGAAAGCGGCGTGACGAGCGTAATGCCTACTCTGGCATCGGATACGCTTGACGGGCTTTTATCTGCTGCCGACCGCATCCGCAGCGCAAAGGAGCAGGGGGCGGAGAATTTTGTCGGCGTACATCTTGAGGGCAGATACCTCAACGCAAAAAGACGAGGCGCTCACGCCGAAAGTCTGTTAGCTCCTCTTGACACCAATGAGCTTGACTGTCTTATTGAGAAAATGAAGAGAGTGGGTGCGGTACATATCAGCGCGGCGCTGGAGCTTGACAAGAGCGGCGAGTTTATAAAAACCGCAATCAGAAATGGTGCAACCCTCGGTCTTGCTCACACCGACGCAATGTTTGCCGAGGCGCAGAGAGCCTTTGAGAACGGCGCGAGATCGATGACGCATACCTATAACGCCATGTCGCCCTTCCACCACAGAGACGGCGGAGCGGTAGGCGCGGGATTGCTTAATGATAACGTTTACTGCGAGATTATAGTTGACGGATTTCACGTCACTCCCGAGGCGGTGAGTTTGGCGTATCGGCTGAAAGGGGACAAGCTTGTGCTTATCACCGACTCTATGGAGGCGACTGGTATGCCCGACGGCGAGTACAGTATCGCAGGTCTCCCTGTAACCGTAAAGGACGGGCAGGCGCGAACCCACGAGGGAGCGATTGCAGGTAGCACGCTTTCTCTGCTTGAGGGCGTGAAAAATCTTGCGGCGTTTGTAAATATCTCCTTTGCAGAAGCCCTTTATCACGCGACCGCATCTCCCGCGAAAATGCTTGGCATATTTGACTCTGTCGGCTCGCTTGAGGTCGGCAAGATTGCGAATATGCTTGTGCTTGATAATGAAAACAATGTCCGAGAAGTCATCTTCAAGGGCGAGAAAATATAAGAAAGGCACCTGCCCATTCGCAGGTGTAAGGTAGAAAAAATGGAAAAGTATTACATCACAACGGCGATAGCCTACGCATCCAAGAAGCCCCACTTCGGCAACACCTACGAGGCGATCATGACCGACGCTATGGCACGCTACAAAAGACAGATGGGCTTCGACGTATTTTACTGCACGGGTACCGATGAACACGGACAGAAGATCGAGGACCTTGCAAGAGAAGCAGGCATCACCCCCAAGGCATACGTCGATAACGTCGCGGGCGAGATCCGCGAGCTTTGGGACAAGATGAACGTAAATTATGATCACTTCATCCGCACCACCGACGATTACCACGAAGCGACTGTAAAAAAGATATTTACGAGATTTTTGAACCAGGGCGATATTTACAAGGGCAAATACGAGGGTTGGTACTGCGTACCTTGCGAATCCTTCTTCACCGAGACCCAGGCAGAGGGCGGTAAGTGCCCCGACTGCGGCAGACCCGTGCAGAAGGCAGAGGAGGAGACTTATTTCTTTAATATGAAGAAGTACGCCGACCGTTTGATGGCGCACATCGAGTCGCATCCCGAGTTTGTCGAGCCGGAGAGCCGTAAGAAGGAGATCGTCAACAACTTCCTCAAGGTCGAGGGAGGTCTTCAGGATCTTTGCGTTTCCAGAACATCCTTTAGCTGGGGTATTCCCGTGGAGGGCGATTCCAGGCATGTTATCTACGTTTGGCTCGACGCCCTGATTAACTATATCACCGCCATCGGTTACGATCCCGATAAGAGCTACGAGGAGCAATCTGACAAATTTAAGAAGCTGTGGCCTGCTGACGTTCACGTCATCGGTAAGGACATCATTCGCTTCCACACAATCTACTTACCCATTTTCCTGATGGCGCTCGATCTGCCACTTCCTAAAAAGGTGTTCGCACATCCTTGGTTCAACTTCGGTGCTGACAAGATGTCCAAGTCTCGCGGTAACGTCATTTACGCCGACGAGCTTGCCGAGCGATTCGGCGTTGACGGCGTGAGATACTACGCGCTTTCCGAGATGCCCTTCGCAAACGACGGAAGCATCACTTATGAGACCGTTATCAAGAGATTCAACACCGACCTTGTAAATAACCTCGGAAATCTCGTTAAGAGAACGCTTGATATGCAGAAGAAGTATTTCGACAAAGTCGTTCAAGCGCCCACAGAGGTCGAGGAGCTTGACGGCGAGCTGAAGGAGGCCTGCGTTAAGGCGTATGACGGACTTGTCAAGAACATGGACGCATTCAAGATCGCAGACGCTCTTGAATGTATCTTCGAGATGCTCTCGCGCGCGAATAAATATATTGATGAAACAACTCCCTGGACGCTTGCCAAGGACGAATCGAAGAAGGTTCGTCTTGGTACAGTCCTTTACAACCTGCTTGAAGCGATCCGTTGGGGCGCTGTTATGCTTGCTCCCTTCATTCCCAAGACGGCAGAGTCTGTTCTCGCTATGATCGGCACCGACAAGGTGGACTACACTACTATCGGCTCTGCCGACAAGTTTGGAGCGATCGAGGAGGGAAGCGTTGTCGGCGACTCCAAGGTTCTTTTCGCAAGAATAGACGAGGCAAAGCTTCTTGCAGAGCTTGAAGCGGAAATGGCGGCTAAAAAAGCGGCGGCTGAAGCTGCGGCAAAGGCAGCAGAGATCCCCGAAAAGCCCGAGGGCTGCGCTCTTATCGGCATCGAGGACTTTATGGGCGTTGAGCTTCGTACCGCAAAAATACTTGAATGTGAAAAGGTTCCGAAGGCTAAAAAGCTTCTCAAGCTCAAAATAGACCTCGGCTACGAGCAGAGACAGGTAGTTTCGGGTATCGCAAAATGGTATCAGCCCGAGGACCTTATCGGCAAGAAGATAATCGTTGTGGCTAACTTGAAGCCCGCGACTCTCTGCGGCATCGAGTCCAACGGCATGATCCTCGCATCTGGCGAGGAGACTGTTCGAGTCGTATTCCTTGATAAGGATACCCCTCTTGGAGAGAGAGTGAGATAATTAGGATAAAACAGGAGGGGAAGGACCTAAAAATGTCCTTCCCCCATTCTGCACTTTTCTATATTTCAATTATAAATTGGAGTTTATCGGTATGTTTTTTATATTCGTTTTCTGTCGCTGTTGACTGAAAATGAACATATAAACTCAACGATAAATCAAATTTGAAAAAACACAAAAAAATTTCTCCAAAAAATGTAACCAAACAAAAAAAGTAGCGACATATAGGGTGAAAGCCCGAAATACAAACGAAACCCGAGGTATACCATGGACGACAGCAAGATCGTTGATCTGTATTGGGCGCGGAATGAAAAAGCAATAGACGAGTCCGACAAAAAATACGGTAGAATGCTGCGGTCGCTGTCACATTCCTTGCTTTCCTCAATGGAGGATGCCGATGAATGTGTCAACGATACTTATCTTGACGCCTGGGGCGCTATGCCCGATGCGCGTCCGCACTTTCTTGGAGCTTTTTTGTCAAAGATCACACGCCGTATATCGGTGGACCGTTACCGCAAAAAGCACAGAGAAAAGCGAGGGGGAATAGACAATCTTCTCTCCGAGCTTTCCGAGTGTATCCCCGCGGACGACGGATACGAAAAAGAGCAGGACAGCCGAGCGATAAGAGAGCTTCTCAACTCGTTTTTAGTCTCTCTGCCAAAGGAAAAGCGAGTGATGTTCGTATTGCGATATTTTTATTCCAAGCCAGTAAGTGAGATCGCGGCTCAGATGGACATGAGTGTATCAAACGTCAAGGTCACGCTGCACAGATTGAGACAGGAACTGAAAGAAAGATTGGAGGAGCAGGGTTTATTATGAATAAAAATGAAAAAACCGAATATCTGCTTTCCATGGTCGGAGAGATCGACGACATCCTTCTTGAAGAAGCAGTCTCATACAAGAAAAAGCGCAAAAAGACCTTTCTCGTCCCCCTCGTAGCTGCTTGCGTTGCCGTCTGTATGACTGTCATGCTTGCGCTACCGCTTTCGGTGATGATCCCGCTGGGATTTATACTGCTTGGTAACCAGGATGCGGAAGTCCCCGAGCTGAACAATCCCTCCGACGTTACAGAGGGCATGGGTGACGAAGACGCAGAGGAGGCTCACGACACGCTCGACGCGATATTGGACGCTGAAAGATTGGGAAAGGGTCACACCGTCCTCGATTCTACGGAGGAGCTTTCCTATATCGGAGACGCAAGCCTTGTCTGGCAGTACGAGGATAGCAGTGAGGTCTACGTGGTAAAGCTGACCCAAGCGGAATTGGCGAGCGTTGAGCGCAATATGGGCAAAGGAGATCAGGTTGGAGAAAGATCACCTGCACTTTCCTGTCGCGTCTGGGTGCTTGACGGAAAGGGAAGCGTAAGCACACCCTATCTGAAGGACGGCGCGGGCAACGAGGGATGCGGCATCTTTGACTACGAGGCGGAGATAATCCCCGACGAGGATTTTGTTGACTGTATTTCGGACATCCTTAAATAAGGTTTTTGGAGGTCGCTATGAAAAAATTATTTAACACCAAATTATTGTCGGCTATTTTGGCTACTTTGCTTATGATCACTATGGCAAGCTGTGCCGCTGCTCCCGATTCGGAGGGAGGACTTGACTTGCTCCCCGAGCTTAATTTCCCCAATTATTCCTCACCCGATGTAAACGGCGGCGGCAACGTTCAAGGCGGCGTACCGGGCGGAAACGGCGCAAACAAGGATGATGCGGTTGAAGGCGGCGTTGGAACAAATGCGGAGGCTGATATGGAAGCAGGCGACGTGGAGGTCGATCTCAGCACTCCCGATCCCGATGTTCCCTACTTTCCCGATGTCAATGCTCCCATATTTGTGGAAAATCCCTTTATAAGCACCGCAACCAATAATATCTCAACCTTCTCGGCAGATGTTGATACCGCGTCCTATTCCTATTTCCGCAAGCTGGCTCAAAAGGGTTACAGCTTTTCCAACCTCGTCAACAGCGGAAGTCAGTTCAGAACCGAGGAATTTATCAATTATTTCAAGTATGACGTGGCAGGTCCTAAGGAAAACGAGCTTTTCGGAGTTCACACCGAGATGTCTCCCTGCCCTTGGAATCCCGAGACTATGCTTTTCCGCGTAACGCTTCAGGCGGAGCAGGCAGAGGTGACGGGCGGCAACAATCTTGTCTTCCTGATCGACGTTTCGGGTTCTATGTCAAGCCAGGATAAGCTTCCCCTTTTGAAAAAAGCGTTCTCTTATCTTGTCAGCAACCTTGACGGCGACGACACTATCTCTATCGTCACCTATTCGGGTCGCGAGGCGGTAGTCCTTGACGGCTGCAACGGTCTCGATACCGACGCTATTATGAACGCGATAAACGGTCTCAGAGCGTCGGGTTCAACTAACGGCGAGGCAGGCCTTACCATGGCTTATCAGATCGCAGAGAAGCATTTCAAGGCTGACGGCAACAACCGTATAATCATGGCTTCGGACGGAGACCTTAACGTGGGAATCTCCTCGGCAGATCAGCTGACCTCTTATATAGAGGAAAAGAGAGATCAGGGAGTATATCTGTCGGTTCTCGGATTTGGCACGGGCAACTATAAGGACAGCAACATGGAGGCGCTTGCCGACAACGGTAACGGCGTTTACTACTATATCGACGGCGAGACCGAGGCTGAAAAGGTGTTCGGAACCGATATTCTCGGTACTCTTTACACCGTTGCAGAGGACGTAAAGCTTCAGATAGAGTTTAACTCCGACAGAGTTGAATCTTACCGCCTTATCGGTTATGAAAACCGCTTGCTTGACAAAGAGGATTTTGAAAACGACGCCAAGGACGCGGGCGAGGTCGGCGCGTCTCATCAGGTCACTGTATGCTATGAGATAAAACTCGGTCAGCAGACACCCGGCGCGGATACGATCATGACTTTAAGGGTAAGATATAAGAACCCCGGCGAGAGCCTGAGCCTGCTTAACGAATACGAGCTGGGTAACGAGATAGTCAATGCCGAACCCGGTGCGGACACTCGCTTTATCTGCGCGGTCATCGAGACCTGCATGCTTCTTCACGGCAGTGAGTACGCCGATGATATAACTCTCGAGGGTATTCTTGAAGACCTTGACTCTCTCGAGCTTGAGGATTCCTATAAAGAGGAATTCAGAGAGATCTTAAGAAATTTTACAAAATAACAGATTGATTTTGAGGTAAAATAATGAAAAACAATCTATCCTTTGCCCTCTGCGCGTCCTTGGCGCTTGCTTGCGTATGCGCTATGAGCGCCTGCGATATTTTCGAATCGTCAGAGGAGCTTTTCGGCGGCGGAAAAAGCCGTGATACCGTTGATAGCGAAACGTCCTTGTGGGGTCCCGAGGATATTACCGAGGGCGAGATCGTGGATAACGATTCTGGAAGCGTAGGAGAGGGAAGGATATATTTCTATAACACCAAGACCCAAGCTCTGCTTTTGGACAAGTGGGGAGGTCTGACATGGCTTTATGCCAAGGATCCCGGCATATTCGAACCCTTTGACACCGGTGACTACGTGCGTGTCAGTCACGGAGGGGTTATGCTAAGCTATCCGGGGCAGACGAATATTTCAAGGCTCGCTCTTATAGAGGACGGTGACGAATCTTCCTTTACCGAGGAGGAGCTTGAAAGAATAGCGTTGGTAGTTAACCATTAATAATTACAGACAACTCTGCCGAGTATTCGGCGGAGTTGTTTTTATGTAAATGACTATAAAATTCACACAAATTTCACTTGACTTTTCTTGGAATCGTGATATAATTAAGTGGTTAACGGTTAATGCGTTAACTGTTTTTGTTGAAATTGATCGAAGAAAGGAGCTTTGTGTCTTGGCAAACGAAAAAAACGACGTTACAATAAACGATCCCGAAGATCATGGGGTAAAGATACAGAAAACGATCCACGCGTTTATATCGACCGATATTATGCACCGACGTGTGATCGAGCAGTGGGCGACCGACGCGGGCATGCACCGTTCTCAGCACCGTATGCTGATGTATCTTACAAAATGCGGAAACACTCCCACTCAAAAGGATCTCGCCAAGCATTTTGACATCAGTCCTGCCGCTGTGGCGGTGACACTCAAAAAGCTGGAAAGCGACGGATATATCGAGAGAGGAAAGTGCGCCGAGCGCTCGGATTCCCGATATAACGAGATAAAGATTACAGAGCGGGGCAGAGTTGCCTCTATGCAGAGCCGAAAATACTTTCAGCACGTTGACAGCGAAGCCTTTAAGGATTTTTCTGCGGAGGAACTGATACTTTTCACCTCTTTGCTTGAAAGAATGCAGGAAAATCTCAAAAATATAGATCCGATAACATCGGAAAATGCACAAAATTCATCACCGATCCGAAAGGAGGAAGAACAATGAAAAGATGGTTTAAATACATGAAGCCATATCTTCATTTCTTTATTTTAGGCCCGCTTTGTATGATAATCGAGGTCGTAGGCGAGGTTTTGATGCCTCTCTATCTTGCCGACGTTATCAACGGAGCTATTAACGGCACTCTTACCACCGAGGGAAGCCTTATCGTAATGGCGAAAATGATAGGCACGGCGCTTCTTATGATGCTTGGAGGCGTGGGCGGCTCGTATTTCGGCGCAAAGGCGTCGGTAAACTTTGCCGCAGACCTCAGAGCAGACCTTTTCAGGAAGGTTCAGGGCTACAGCTTTGCCAATATCGATAAATTTTCCACGGGATCGCTGGTCACAAGACTTACCAACGACGTTTCCCAGATGCAGATGTTCATAAATATGATGCTCCGTATGATGCTCCGTTCCCCCGGTATGCTCATAGGCGGTATCATTATGGCAATAAGACTTAGCCCCTCGCTTTCTATCGTTATGGCGGTCACGCTTCCTCTGCTTCTTGGCTCAATGGCGTTTATTATCGCTCGCGGTATGCCTCGCTTCGCTAAGATGCAGACCAAGATCGACGCGCTTAACTCAACCGTTCAGGAGAACATCACTAACGTGCGTGTTGTCAAATCCTTTACCAGAGAAGACTTTGAAGCCGAAAAGTTCAGGGGAGCTAACAAAAACCTCAAGGATGCGGGAATGTCGGCTATGAAGAATATGATCTTTATGCAGCCCGTTCAGTCCTTCTTTATGTATATCACCACGGGACTTGTTATCTGGTTCGGCGCTCAGCTCGTGATCCATAACTACGACCAAGGACTTCAGGGCTTCAACGTTGGTGAGCTTTCTTCCTTTATCAACTACGTAACGCAAATACTCTTCTCGCTGATGATGGTTACCTTTATGCTTATGTTCTCGTCTCGCGCGCTTGCGTCTGCAAAGCGTATAGGCGAGGTGCTTGACGAAAAGGCAGATATTACCGACGGCGATAGCGCTAACAAGGACTTGACCGTTGAGCGCGGAGAGATCGAGTTTAGAGGCGTTGGCTACCGCTACTACAAAAACAGCGCGGAGCCTGTTCTTTCGGGTATCGATCTGAAGATCGAGGCGGGAAGCACGGTGGGCATTATTGGCTCTACGGGATGCGGAAAGACCACACTTGTATCCCTCATTCCACGTCTTTACGATACAGACGACGGAGAGGTGCTGATCGACGGCAGAAACGTCAAGGACTACACTCTCTACAATCTCCGCGAGGGCGTTGGAATGGTGCTTCAGAAGAATGTGCTTTTCTCGGGAACTATCGAGGAAAATCTCCGTTGGGGTGACGAGAACGCCACCGACGAGCAGATGTTTGCCGCCGCAGAGAGCGCGCAGGCAGACAAATTCGTCAAGAACTTTACAGCAGGATACCAGACCGAGCTTGGCCAGGGGGGTGTTAACGTATCGGGCGGACAGAAGCAGAGACTTTGTATCGCCAGAGCGCTTTTGAAAAATCCCAAGATCATCATTCTAGACGACTCGACCTCGGCGGTCGACACGGCAACCGAGGCGCAGATACGCAGAGCATTCCGCGAGGAGCTTGCGGCATCTACGAAAATTATAATCGCGCAGAGAATTTCGTCGGTCAAGGATGCCGATATGATAGTAGTCATGGATGACGGAAAGATCACGGGCATCGGAACCCACGACGAATTGTTGGAAAACAACCTTGAATATCAGGAGATATACAATTCACAGATCTCCGGAAAGGACGGTAACTGATAATGGCAAGAAGCTTATCTGAACTTCAAAAGCAGTATCACAGCTCGTCCAAGCCCGGACAGCGAGGCCCCGGAGGTCCCGGCCCTCGCGGAAGAGGTCCCGGGGGTCCCGGCGGAAAGCCCAAGGATCTGAAAAAGACTGTCGGAAGACTTCTCGGCTATGTCGGCAAATACAAGGTCCTCCTCTTCATCGTATTGATAGTTATGATGATAAACACCGTCACGTCTCTTGTGGGCGGTTATATGACCAGACCTATCATCAACCGTCTTTCGGAATACGTCACGGGCGTGGTCGAAAACGAGGAGCTTAACAATACCCCTCTTATCGGTCAGGATATCACAGTCAAGAACGAAGACGGCTCTATCGGCTTTGACTCCGCAGTACGCGGCGAGCTTTCGGGTGAAAACGACGTTGATATTTACAAAATCGACCTTGAAAAAGACGGATTTATTTCCTTGAAATTCTCTCACCACAACAAGATAGGTGACAACAAAAACGCTTGGGACGTTAAGGTCTACTCATTGACCGAACAGCTTTGGTCCGCAACCATTCCCGACAATGCAAGCAAATTTGAAGAAAATCTTCCCGTCAAGGCAGGAACCTATTTTGTTTCGGTAACAAAAGGCGAGAAATTCGCGAACAATCACTACCACTTAAACGTAAAATACGGCGAAAATGAACTTGAACCCTTTGACACGAGCCTTGATTCGGGCATTTACAAGCTGCTTGACGGACTTGTCGAGCTTTCCTCTAACACCTTCGGCGGAATGATCTCCGCTATCGTGGGAACGACCTACGACGAGAACACCGTCGCATTCGAGGTAATGTTCTACATCTTGTCCATCATCATTATCCTCGTATTTATATACGTCTTTGGAATCGTCACAAACTATCTGCAATCGAGAGTTATGATGACGGTTTCTCAAAACTCACTGGAAAAGATAAGAAATGATCTTTTCCAAAAGCTTCAGAAGCTTCCCGTCCGTTATTTCGACACTCATCCTACGGGCGAGGTAATGTCGAGATTTACCAATGATGTCGATAATATCGACGTTATGCTGAACAACTCTCTGACAGGTATCGTTTCCGGCGTTATATCGCTCTTGGGAACGCTGGTATTTATGATAACCACTAATATATGGCTCACTCTCATAACCGTTGTCTTCGTTCCTTTCTTTGCTTTTGGCGGAATGCAGATCGCGAAGATGTCGAGAAAATATTATTCGGGTCAGCAGGCGGCTCTCGGAGCGGCAAACGGCTACGTTGAGGAGACGGTTACGGGACAGAAGGTCGTCAAGGTATTTAACCATGAAGCGACCTGCTGCGAGGAATTTGAGACTCTCAACGAGGATCTTCGCGACAAGCAGATGAAGGCACAGTTCTACGGCGGCATTATGGGTCCCATTATGCACAACACCAGCATGATAAGCTATTCCGTGACCATTGGTGTGGGAGGTATACTTATGGTGTTCGGAAAGCTTGACCCCGGCGCGCTTCAGCTCTTTGCCCAGTATTCCAAGCAGTTCAGTATGCCTATTAACAATATTTCTCAGCAGACCTCCTCTATCTTCTCGGCTCTTGCGGGTGCGGAAAGAGTATTTGCCGTAATGGACGAGATACCCGAAACTCCCGATGCCGAGGATGCACTTGATATGCCCGAGATGCGCGGAGACGTGGTCTTTGAGAACGTGACCTTCGGATATAATCCCGACAAGGTGATCCTCAAGAATATTGCGCTCTACGCTCACCCCGGTCAGAAGATAGCCTTCGTTGGCTCTACGGGCGCGGGTAAGACCACCGTCACCAATCTCTTGAGCCGCTTCTACGATATAGATTCGGGTAAGATAACCATTGACGGCGTTGACATCCGCGACATGAAGCGAGAAACTCTCCGCTCAAATATCGCTATGGTTCTTCAAGACACCCACCTGTTTACCGGTACTGTCATGGAGAATATCCGCTACGGACGCCCCGACGCTACCGACGACGAGGTAATACAGGCGGCAAAGACCGCCTCGGCGCACAGCTTTATTATGCGTCTCGAAAAGGGATATGACACTATGCTTGAGGGTGACGGCGCAAACCTCTCCCAAGGTCAGCGTCAGCTTCTCAATATCGCAAGAGCCGCTATCTCCAAAGCACCTATCCTCGTCCTCGACGAGGCGACAAGCTCGGTCGATACCCGAACCGAGCGCCATATCGAACACGGTCTGGCAAGACTTATGGCAACACGAACCACATTCGTTATCGCACACCGCCTGTCCACAGTCCGTAACTCTAACGCTATTATGGTTCTTGAGCAGGGCGAAATAATCGAGCGAGGCACACACGAACAGCTCCTCGAAATGAAAGGACGCTACTACGAACTTTACACCGGCAAGAGGGAATTAGATTAATTTATATGCGGGGGAGGAAACCATTTTTTAGAAAAAATAGGTTTCCTCCCCCGCGCCCCCTCCTTCCAAAAAAACTTTCTGAAGAAGGGGTTTAATTGTAGGCGTTAATTTAACTACGGATGTGAAATAATATTATATTTGATTATAAATTAAGTAAAAAGTTACGGGGAGAAGTTCAGCTTAAATAAAAAACTCCCTCTTTCCCAAAAAGTTTTTGGAAAGAGGGGAGAGAACCTTTTTCCCAAAAAGGTTCTCTCCCCTCCCTGCATATATATGCCTTAAACACCTATATCAAAAGACATTCTGTAAAGGCGTTCCATTTTAGCCTGACGGTAAGCGCATGCAGACTTCATCTCGGCAATAGCGTCGGGACTGAAGTTATCAAGATCGCCTTCCTGAAGCTTGTTCTTATACATTCTGTCAAGCATAAGCGCGTAATTGATGTCCACGCTGGTGATCTTACCGTGCTGAACGCACATTACCACGTTGCTTTTGCCCTCAAGGAGACAGCTGACTGCATTTGCACCCATCTGCGTAGCGGTAAGGCGGTCACGAAGTGTGGGTGAGCCGCCGCGGACGACGTGACCGAGACGGGCAAACTTGGTCTCTATTCCTGTTTGTTCCTCAAGCTTCTTAACGAAATCCTCGCTGTACTTATGATCGAGATTAAGAGACATTCCCTCGGCAAATACACCGATCATACCCCTCTTTCCGATCTCGCGCGCGTGCTTAAATCTGGAGATCGCATATTCCTCGTCAAAGGGAACCTCGGGGATAGCGATAACCACCGCGCCCGAAGAAATACCCGCGTAGAGAGCGATCATACCGCAGTTGCGTCCCATGACCTCGATAATGTTGCATCTTGCGTGGGATTCGCAGGTCTCGCGGAGCGAGCCAACCATGTCGAGAACCGTGTTCATCGCGGTATCGAAACCGATAGTGTACTCGGTGGCGGTGATGTCGTTGTCAATGGTGCAGGGAATACCGATAGAGGGGATCCCGCGGTTGGTAAGGTCGGTAGCACCTCTGAAGGTACCGTCACCGCCCAAAGCTACGATAGCGTCTATCTGATTATCCTTGCAGGTCTTGATAGCCTTAGCCATACCCTCCTCGGTCTTGAATTCGGGGCAACGGGAGCTGTAGAGCATAGTGCCGCCGTGAGTGATTATATTCGACACTGCGGCACTGTCGAGAGGACGGAGATTTCCATTGATCAAACCGTTATAGCCCTCGTTGATGCCAACGACCTCTATGCCGTCGGAGAGAGCCTTTCGGGCTATCGCCCTGATAGCCGCGTTCATACCGGGAGCATCGCCTCCGGAGGAAAGTATACCAATTTTTCTGAATTTTGCCATTATAAATGATCCTTTCGGGTATAATACTTCAATTGACGCAAAAATCACTTACAGATCGGGGATTTTCGGTCACCACTGTATATTTTAATATATTTTTTGCATTAAATCAAGAGTTTATTAAAAAAATGTCGTCTTTTTTCGTAGAATTTTATAAATATAGAATGTTTTTATTTGGATGGGGTGTACAAATTAAGCGAAAAAGCCTATTTTAACAGTGTAGTCGCAAATTTTGCCGTGCCGTATCTTATCTCGCTTCTCGTAGCGTTGCCAAAGGACAATCGATAGGCGCAAACGCCGTCAGCCGTGGCAAATCCAAGGTAAACCGTACCCACGGGGTCACTTTCGTTGCCGCCCGTAGGGCCTGCAAAGCCGGTAGCGGACAGACCAATATCGGTCTCAAAATATTCTCTCGCTCTCGCCGCCATTTCAGCCGCACACTCGTAGCTGACCTCGGTGTATTTGTCAACCGTCTCGGCAGATACACCCAGTTTATTGATCTTGATTTGGTTGGTGTAGGTTATCATTCCGCCCGCAAATACCGTGGAGGAACCTGAAACGTCCGTGAACAGCTTTCCTATAAGTCCGCCCGTGCAGGATTCGGCTACAGATACCGTAAGGTCCTTTCTTGTCAGCGCCCCCACTGCATCCTCAAATTCTGTTTCTGCCTCTTGCGGCGTTGCTATGGCGGCGTTTATCTCGCTTTTCTTGAATTTCATATAAAGCCTCCGTCCGAAATATATAATTATTGTAACATAAAACCCCGAGAAAGTAAAGAGATTTCTTCGGGATATTTTTATATCATAAAAATAAGTATGCTTGTGAGTGCGTATGTTTCGTATTTAGCAAAAAAGTTTTTGGTTTTTTGCAGCCAAAATTTACAAAATCTCTTGACTTACGCATTTATTAATGATATAGTTGTCTTAAAAATGAGTAAATTTTACGATTGGAGGGATAGCGTGGCTTGTAATATTTGTCCGAGAGCCTGTAATGTGGACAGAGCGTTGGGGCGACTTGGCTTTTGCCGCGCTCCCGAGCTTTATTCCGTGGCAAAGCTGATGATACACAGATGGGAAGAACCCTGCATCGCGGGAGAGCGCGGCGCGGGAACGGTATTTTTCTCGGGATGTAATCTGCGGTGTGTTTACTGTCAGAATATCGACATCAGCCGAGGCGACAAAGGAAATATTATGACCGATAGCGAGCTTGAATGTGCCATATTTGAGCTTGTAGATCAGGGAGCGGAATGTGTTGAGTTCGTCACGCCGACGCATTATACCGATCGGCTTGCAGAGCTTTTGAATAGAATAAAACCCAAGTTGAACATCCCCGTGGTCTGGAATAGCGGAGGGTACGAAAAGACCGAGAGCCTGCGGAAGCTTGACGGCTTGGTGGACGTCTATCTGCCCGACTTCAAATATTTTGACGGCGAGGTAGCAAGGACTTATTCCGCCGTCTCAGACTATCTTGAAATCGCAACCGCCGCCCTTGGAGAGATGCTCCGTCAGGTTGGAAAGCCGCAGTTTGACGAGTGGGGGAAGATGCGAAAGGGCGTGCTTGTCCGTCACCTCGTTCTGCCAAGCCACAGAAACGATTCTATTGCGGTCTTGCGGCATATCGCCGATAATTTCGGCACGGGCGATCTGCGACTTAGCCTTATGAGCCAATATACCCCCGATTTTTACGTCGGTTCGTCTTGCGCGGAGCATAAAAATCTCTGCCGTCGATTAACTAAATTCGAATACGATAGTGTTATGAAGGTCGCCGACTCTCTTGGCTTTGAAGGCTATTTCCAAGGCTTTGCGTCGGCAAACAAGAGTTTTACACCCGAGTTTTGACGAGGCGGCATCAAAATTCTTGACGGAAGCATCAAAAACAGCGCGGTTTTTAAGCTGCTTAAAGACCGCTGTAAGTTGATCTGCCCCAAAAAGTCAAAATCACTCAAAAATCACGCTGAATGCGCAAAATTTTGGCTTTTTATACAAAAACTTTTTGTTGACAAATCTCTGCCTTCATAGTATAATATTGTAGGTAAAAAAATAATAAAAAAGAGGTTTAAAATGACATTTATCGAAGCTTACGAGAAGATCAAAGCGGCTATGGAAAAGTCCAACCCCGCAGAGGTACAGGGTCACCTTGCAATTCAGGTGAACATCAACGACTCTGATGCGAATGGCATCATGTATATCGAGGTCAAGGACGGTCAGCTCTTTGTTGAGCCTTACGACTATGTTGACCGCGACGCTATACTTACCGCGTCCTGCAAGGACATAGTCAGAGTTATGAGCGGCAGACTTGGTTACGACAAGGCGGTCGACAATGGCGTATTCGTTATCGAAGGCGACCTTGAAAAGGCTGCGGAGCTGAAAAAGCTGGTCGTCAAGATGACCAGAAAGCCTTGCGCTAAAAAGGCATAATTAAAAACGAGCGGTTTTCCGCTCGTTCAGATTACTGACAAAGAGTCCAAGACATAGGTTTTGGGCTTTTTTGTCGTATTTACAGGATTTTAGAAATGTGGTATAATATAGGTGTAAAAAAGAACGAGGAGGAGCACCTATGTTTACGGAAAGAAGCGGAAAGCAA
>JAZNII010000083.1:0-5528 GCA_045577415.1 Eubacteriales bacterium | reverse complement strand
AGATTGTAAATATTGTTTACTCTGTTGTGGAAGGCAAGTCTTACGTAAGCGTCCGCGCACTCGTCTACGGGAGTGAAATCGATGGGATACTCCGAAAGCTCCTTGCTATACATACCAACCTTCAAAAATCCTCTGCAACGCGCCAAAAATCCGTTATCCTGCGAATTTTTCTGGAATCTTCCGTCAGACGCTCTCCAAGTCAGATTACCTATTCTGAAAATGTTCGCCTTAAGTCCCTTTTCTCTGGCAAGCAACACCTTTTCTTCGGCCTTATATTTTGAATGAATATATACGTTCTGCACGTAGTTCTGACCTATATCGAGATTGAACTCGTCAAATTTTGCGTTGGGGTCGCTCTGCTCTACCGTTCCCGAGCCGTGAACGCTGGCGGTGGATGTATGCTGAAGCACCGCGCCCGAGACCATACAGAAATCGATCACGTTCTGCGTTCCTATAACGTTGGTTCGCTCAAGGTCGGCATAGTGACCCGCATGGCTTACGTTTGCCGCCGTATGGATAACCATATCCACCTTGCTTGCGAGCATATTGTAGTCTTCGTCGGACAAACCAAGCTGACTCTCGTTGATATCACCTATCTTAACCTTATATTTAAAATACTGATGCTCCTTGGGGAAATAATATTTGAGGATGCTCTGAAGTTTTTCCTCGCTTCGCACAAGGCATATTACGTGTATTTTTCGCTTGAGAAGTTCTCGCAGAATATGCGCGCCGAGGAAGCCCGTCGCTCCCGTAAGCAGCACGTACTTCACCTCATTGGTGTGAAGAAGATTGGAATTATGTTTGATAAGCTCGTTTACGTCTACGCGGTTGATCTCCTTGGCAGTCTCCTCCTTGATGGCAAGCAACACAGACTCAAGCTGCTCGGCGGTAGGCTTTTCGTAGATATCCTGCGCTTGAACGCCTATGATAGCCGCTACCTCAAGAGCCGCAAGGCTGTCTCCTCCTATATCAAAGAAATCTTCCTTGATTCCAATATTCTGGCGGCTGAGTACGCTCTCAAATGCATCTATGATCTTTTTCTGCTCCTTGGTCGTGGGGGGGACGTAATCAACCGTCTTATGTACCACCACATCCTTAACCATTTTGATGGCTTCCTTACGCTTGATCTTGAGGGTCGTGGTCTTCGGGAAATCCCTTGCGATGAAATAAAGCGTAAGGATCCTCTTATAAGGCGGCAGAGTTCCGTTCAGCTTAGTTACGGCAAGCTTTATGTTCTTTGTAAGCTCCTTGTCGTTGATGTCGGTAGGTTGAACCACAGCGCAGATCTTACCCTTGCTTTCATACACCAAAACGTCCTTTACGCCCTCGATGGTAGCGATCTGCGCTTCAAGCTCCTCAGGGTATATATTCTTACCGTTATCAAGAATTATAAGATTCTTTGAACGTCCCGTAATATATAGATACCCTTCATCGTCAAACCAACCAAGGTCACCCGTACGAAGCCATCCGTCCTCGGTATACGCTTCAGCGGTAGCTTCGGGATTTTTATAGTAGCCGATCATGACACCGTCGCCCTTAACGACTATCTCGCCTTGATCGATACGGACGTTCATATACGAAACGGGCTGACCTACCGAGCCGAACTTATTGTTGCCCGGGTAGTTAGCAGATATAAGGGGCGCGCACTCGGTGAGTCCGTAGCCCTGATACATATTTACGCCAAACTCGTCAAAAGCCTCGGCGATCTCGGGTCTCAGGGCTGCGCCGCCGACTATTACGTTAGTAAGATTGCCACCGAATTTATTTAGAATACTCTTATAAACTCTGCGTCTCGCGTCGATCTTGAACGCCTTAAGGACGCCGTTTACAGTCCTTGCCAGCTCGATCTTGCGTTTGTTGGGTCCGCTTGATATTCCCTGCATGACCTTCTTGTAAAACACCTCGGCAATGGTAGGAACGACCAGAATAACAGAGGGCTTGAACCTATTGAGGTTTGCGACAATATTTTCAAGCTTATCGTTAATACAAACCGTCGCGCCGCAATAAAGCACGCCGAGATTGTCAACGGTCAGCTCAAAGGTATGGTGAATTGGAAGCACCGACATAACGATAGGATCGCAGTTCAAGTTCTGCGCGAAATCCATTCTGTATATATCGTTGATATTGGAGACGATGTTCTTCTGACTGAGCATAACTCCCTTGCTGACCCCGGTAGTACCCGACGTAAACAGTATCTCCGCAAGAGCGTTGGGATCGATCTTGGGAAGGTCCACACGCTGTGTGCAAAGAATATCAACAAAACGGGTATCCGAAAAGCAGATAATATCTATTACCTTATTGTCCGCTTCCTTGATCTTTGGTAGCATGGATCTGAATTCCTCGGATAAGAAGACCACGTCCACATCACCCATAACGAGAAGATTGAGCATCTCCTCCTCAGAGAGCAGCTTATCAATAGGAATTACCACGTTAGCGCTACACGCAACGCCTAAAAACGTAGTGACCCAATTATAGCTGGACGAACCGATGATAGCGATATGCTTTCCGTGCCATCCCTTATTAACCAGCCATGAAGCTACAGCGTTTATATCCTTATCAAACTCATTAAAGGTCTTGCTTACAACTCTATCGTTAACGATATAGCGGTAAGCATCCTTATTTCCGTATGCTTTTGATATCTCACTTACATATTCCTGTAAATCAACAAGCACTTTTTTCACAATTTTAAACTCCATTTCCAAGTATATAATACCTTTTTGACAGGTGCATACATAACCATCTTACATTATACAACATTTTTTGTGGTTTGCCAATATGTTTTGTTTATAATTTTTTTAATTTTTTTAAAATTGTTATTATTTATATATATATTTAAGTAAAATTTTATATAATATATTGATAAATAGTTAATGCGGTGATAATTTATTAACACATTAACCGCAACGCATTGATGTTTTTGGCGCACAATTCAAATATTGGATACAAATGGCACCGCTCAATCCAATCAAAACAAAAGGAGGCGAATGCCCTCTTGAGTGACGGGATTCAGAACCTTTACACAAATCCGCAAGCGGATTTGGTGGTGCATTCAAATGGAACCGCCCATTCCAAGCATAAAAACAAGGGGGCATTTGCCCCCTTGTTTTTATGGTCGGAGTGACGGGATTCGAACCCACGACCTCTTGGTCCCGAACCAAGCGCACTACCAAACTGTGCCACACCCCGATTGTTGATTTGTTTTTTCAAGCTCGGTATTCAAACACGAGTTAGTATAACACAAAACTCCAGATTTGTCAAGTGTATTACACTAAAAATTTTCGCAATATACAGCTTCGGTTCGTCACAAAAAATTCCTTGCAGTTTGAAGATCTGCAAGGAATTTTTTAAAATCAAAACAAGGAACTAAAAATCGCTCTTTATCATCCAACAGGAATAAACTGAACCGCGCAGAAAGCGGCGTAAAGCACGAGAAGCGCAATTCCCTGCCAGCGTGAGAGCTTACCCTTAATGAGCGTCGGAATAGTGAGAATACCCATCGCAACGAACACGAGAGGAAGGTCAATAAGCAACGAAGCGTTCATTCCGTTGATAAGCTTTTCTGCGGGAAGCTTAAAGGGATTGATCGTTACCGCCGCACCGCTGACAAGCACAAGGTTGAAGATATTGGCACCGATAATATTACCAAGCGAAAGCGAGCTATGTCCCTTCATAAGGGCGGTTATAGCGGTTACCAGCTCGGGTAACGACGTACCAAGCGCCACAAAAGTAAGAGCGATAACGCTTTCGGGAACGCCAAGCTCGGTAGCTATCACGGTTCCGTTATCAACGAGAAGCGTAGCGCCGACCGCGATGACCAACGCGCCGAATACCATGTAAATAATATTTGAATTTAAGAAACCAAGCTTGCTTCTTGTTATCAACTTAATAAGACCGATGACGAGAAGCACTGCTCCGACAATACCGACCACATAGAAGGTATTCATCATATCGCCAAATCCGGGGGATTCGGGAAGGACGCCAAGCGGATCTTCATTGATAAGACGTACAACTATATCAAATACTTGCGCCGCGACCAAAGAAACGCCAACAAGAATGAATCCAAGGAAATCACCCAGCGAGCTTTGTTTGTCTTCTTCAACCTCGTCGTCAAGCGCATCAATAATTGCTTCTGCGTCTGCCTTGGGCTTCATACTCTTGAATGCCTGCACAACCTGAACAGCCATATATGCCAGGAATCCAAGCAAAAGAATGATTCCGACCCAACGATAGAACTCACCAAAGAAGTATGCCGCTACCGCGTATACAACTGCGGCGCCGAAGAAAAACAGCACGGGAAATCTCAAGGACTTTTTGTCGGCTCCGGACGGGCGTATAGCCACTGTCAATGCCGCTATAAGCGCGGTATTACAGATTATAGAACCGACCGCATTACCGTATGCGGTCGCTCCGCTTCCCTGCGCCGCGGCGGTTGCGGAAACCATTACCTCGGGCAAGGTAGTGCCTATGGACACCACGGTAGCGCCTATCAATATTTCGGGGATGCGGAACTTTCTGGCAACTCCCGTAGAACCGTCAACAAACCAGTCTCCACCCTTTATCAGGAGAAAAAGACCGATTCCAAACAAAACAATATTGATCCAAAGCATCAATAATTACCTCCTAAAACAAACTATTAACATTTTATCACAGTAAGTGTTCTTTGTCAACACTGAAAGCGCAAATTTATCTGTCCTCTATTCCAATTAATTCAATAAAAATGTCCGCTTGTGAGACCGAGCGTTGCCGACTCACAAGCGGACATTTAATTTGTTTTATTTCTTTTTCTTAAAGAAGAACGCAGTGCCGATAATTGAAATTACAATTATAGCGCCAACGCCTATTTCGCCGATGCAACCGATAAGAGGCTTTTCAATGGGTTCATTAACCGTTCCCTCTTGCTCAGTCGGACCTTTATCCTCTGTTACGTTTTCAGAGTTTTCCGCGGTCACTTCGCTTTCGGTCTTAGTCTCGGTCTCGGTCTCGGTTTCGGTTTCCACCCGGGTCTCGCTTGAGAACTCGGTGGGTGCCTCGGTGGACGTCTCGGTAGGCGCTTCGGTGGGTGCCTCGGTGGTTTCCGACACAATCGGCTCGCCGAGAACCGTTATCTTTAAAGAAGACATTTGGACATTCACCGAATGCAATTTCTCGTTGCAGCACTCTCTCACGATAATATCGAAGGTGTTGTCTCCCGCAGGAGCATTTTCTTCGATCTTAAAGGTAAGTGTCACCAGCGTTCCGACCGCAGTAGAGTTTTGGGAAGAATCCCAAAGGATGTGTACGCCTTGAGTCATTGTACTCATAACGCTTCCGTTTTTAACGCTTACAAGCTCGAAGCCGTTAAGTTGCGGAACGGTTATCACAAGAGCGGCAAATCCGGGGTTGTTAGTTACCGTAAGAGATATCTCAACGGTATCCCCTCTTTCTCCCTCGGCGCTTGAGGCGGAAACGGTAAGCTCGTCAGTCGCCCCAACGCTCATCACGGGACAAATACACGCGATGACTAAAATAACCGAGATGATTATTGAAAT
>JAZNII010000082.1:0-43470 GCA_045577415.1 Eubacteriales bacterium | reverse complement strand
TTCTGCTCAAAGTTACTTGACCAACCGCCTGACTTAAGCACTACGCTCCCCGCCTCACCGATTCGTCCGTTAATACGGCTCTCACGGATCTGCTCCGCATCCTCTCTTGCGATCTCTGCCTGTTTTCTCTCATCCTCAGCTTTCACTCTCGCTGTCTCAGCTTCCTCTACTGATATAATGACTACATCTTGAGCGTCAAGCTTCTTCGCGACCAAAGTCTTGTGCGCCTCCATCTGCGCATCCTGATCCGCAAGTCTCTCCGCAACCGACCGTTCATCTTCGCCGAAGTCACCCAGGCGGTTATCTGTATCTTTCTGGTTAGTCTCCACTTGCTCTACAAGAGCATTGTGCTTTTCCATCGCAAGCTCAAAGGGCTTGTCAAACATCTTCTTGACGCCTTCCGAGTTCAACTTGCTCTGCCTATAAGAATTAAAAGCATTCGGTCGATCGGCGCTGTTGGCGATCTTGACGGCGTTCGCTTCAGTATCGGTTATCTTTAGATCGTTATAATTAAATTCATCCATACTTATATCCTCCTTATCTTGCCTTTGACGTAGTATAGATAGGACAGCTCATAAAGTCCAAAGGGTTCCTTGAAGCCTTCGGAGATAAAGCTGTATTGCTTGTCTACCCAGTTGCGCGTCAGCTCGCGGAGAACGATCAGCGAATCCTCATTTTCCGCAAAAGCAAAGTTATCAAACCGAAGATCTCCCGCGTCGTATCTTGACGCGAAAGCCTCTCCTATCTTCTTGAAGTCTCTGCCGTTCAAGGACACCTCAACGCGGCATCTGGAACCGGGCATCATCTTCAACCGCGCCACCGTAGTACCTGGAACGGTAGCCTTTGCAAGCGACTTTCCCGTGCAGTCGTCAAGCTTGGTTACGCATATAGAGGGATACGCTATACCGTTAAAGCTGTACCATTTAGTAGATATGCGGTCATGCTCAAGCTGCTGTCCCTTGTAGTCGGGAACACCGCGCTTGTCTGTATTTATAACGCAGACGTCACCGTTCGCAGTGCCGAAGAATAGCAGTTCTCCAATCACGGCGATCTTCGTCGCAGGATAGAAAATTGCGCCATCCGCAGGAGACCTCTCCTCGTCCACCGTTTCAAGCGCTAAGGGAGGGTCGTATCTTTTGTCCACGTAAAAAACAAATTTACTTTTGTCGGGTCTTGTAGCCGAAACGGCAAGAATATCGTTGTCCGTACCGCAGAAGCTCTCATTCGCATCTGCAAGTGTGCAATATTTACCAAGCTCGCACTCAGCTCCCCCAATAAACACCTTGCACTTCGACAAAAGCTTACCGCTCTCGTCTATGGGATACCAATTTCTAACATACCTAAATCCGCCCTTATAGTTGTCATAAGTTCCAAGGCCCTCAAGGTAATACCACTCGTATTGATACGACCCATCGGCGTGTTGTGAAAGGATCCTCGAATCGGCAAGATAGAAGTTGCCCTCGCAGCAGATAACAAGATACCCCTTCCACTCCGCCAAGGAGGCTTTTGACAGATCCTCTTTAATAAGAAGCCTGTCCACGTTGCTCGACCTGTGAGTGAGCGTCCTCTCAAGGTTAACCGTCTGCTTCCCTACCGCTTCAAGACCGCGCGTGGAAAGGAAAACGGGATCGTCCAAGAAATTGCAGGCAGTAGTACCGGGGACAGTCGTACCGGCAGAGCCTAAGCCGGCAACTCCCGTCGTTGCGGGATATATACGGGGAACAAAATCCTTACTGTACTCGTCATCGTTGTACGCACCAACGTGATAATATATGCTGCCGTCCTGCACCGTGTTATTCTTCAAGACCATCAGCATCGACGGAGTTGACAAAAGATCCACGTTAGGCGTGTTTCCGTCGCCGTCGTTGAAATAGTTGTAAGCGCCGAAGTAGGTGGGGTCGTTAGCTCCCGTCAGATTTCGGTGAGAATAAAAGACCGTGTTCGGCAGATCGGGATTACCGGTCAGGAAGATACGACCGTCAAACACCGCGCTCTTGGTGCAGCCATTGATCGCCTCGACTCCTGTCTTCCTGTAATCGGGATTTCCGTCGCGGAAGTTCTTAACGTTCTCAATGGTGGAGAAATGGATCGGGAATAATCGATGCTTTATTTTTATGGAGCTGAAGTTCGACTCATCATATTTAAGGTCATTTTCAGAAACGGTAATATATTCGACTCTGACCACGCTCTCTCCGTTCACTTCTTCCTCTTTATAAGAGCAAATAAAGTCAATCTCCTTACCAGTACTAACATTGATCACCTCAAATATCTCTGCGGACAATTCCGTGATCGTTATCTTTTTCGTGCCTTCTTCCGTGCCTTCGCCAACGACATCAAGCTTATCGGGACCAATCTGCTCGTAAGCATAATTACTCAGCATATTCCTTTGCTCGTAAGGCAACCCGTTATAATATGTGATAGGGATATAACCATTTATATCACTTGCCTTAATATTATGGCAAGGAGTCAAATACTCTCTGTAATCTTTCCAATCCTCAGCTGCTATGTATTTCTCATAAAAATACCAAGGGACAATTATCTCAGCATTTTCACCCAAAATTCCCATTGCAGATTGACTCAGAGATACCTTTTTTTCACATGACGTAAAATCAAATTTCGCCGATGAAGAAATATTCGAGAAGGCGGCATCTTGGATTATATTTAAATTTGCCCCCAACTTTATATGTTCGAGGCTTGAGCATCCCTCAAAAGCGCCCGTGTAAATACCCTTGATGCTATCAGGAATGATGACTTCTTTTAATGGACAACCCGCAAACACATTAGAGTTTATTTCCGTGATACTGCTTGGAATTTTTATATGATTTAATGCACAATCATAAAATGCGTTATAACCTATGACATCAACGGTCTCGGGAAGCTCTATATTTCTAAGGTTTAAACAATTCTCGAATGCTTTAACACCTATTTTTTTTAGCTTATAATTGCCGTTAAAAACAACTTCTTCAAGACAGGGGCATCCTGCAAACGCTTCAGCTCCAATAGTTTCCACATCTGATCCAATAACAACTCTTGTAAGATTAGTACAATTTCTAAAAGCGCTATTGCCAATCGATTTAACACCAGGCGGAATAACTACGGTTTTGATGTATGTATTTCCCATAAAAGCGCAAGGAGTAATTGAAACAACAGGTAAATCGTTGTAAGCCGAAGGAATCTGCAAATCCGTCGCATCACAAGATTCGCCCGCAATAAGCTCCCAAGAAGCTTCATCCAAATGCAATCTATAACTAAATCCCATATCATCAGGACCTATGAAATTCAATTCGGCATATTCAGGGTTTACATCGGTAGGCCCCGTAGAAACCCAAGTTGAATAAGGCAACGAAAATAAAAAACTCTCCAACCCACCCCAAGAACTATCATTTTTCCATTCATCTATTTGTGAACTTGATGCAAATATTCTAAGGCCGTTATTGATGGTTGTAATAGCGTTTTCCCCAATCGAAGGCTTGTTGCCAATATAGGAAAAATTATAGACCGCCCAACCATTACAATCTGCAAAACAAGCATCTGGTATATTAGAGTCGCTACGATATTCTATGTAACATAGGTTTTGACATCCGCGAAAAGCGCCGGCACCAATAGAAGAAACGGAAGAAGGGATTTTAGCACTTGAAATATTTATGCAACCTGCAAAGGCGTCTTCTTTTATTACTCTTACACTATCGGGAATATCCACATTTCTCATCAAATAACAACCGCTAAATGCAGCTTGTCCTATGCTTATGATACTTGACGGCAATTTTACACTTACAATTTGTTGGTTCATAAATGCTTTTTCTTTAATACCTGTGACCGGCAACCCCTCATATCGAGAAGGTATTACTATGTCAACATCCATGCACTCGCCGATACTTGCAACAGAATAGGAAATTCCATCGGCATTTATACAATATTTTAAGCCTTGGCTTTCATTTTTGACATTTAATTCATTGATCTCAATTAAACGATGGCCATCAAGGACATAAAGATTGTTATTGAAAATGAACCCCGTCGAATCATTATCCGAAAGATCTGTCCAAATCGGCTCTTTCATCTTATACAAGCTATTATCATTATCTTTCCAACCATTTAGCAGAAAATCCACCGAAAAAGCAAACAAAGATCTCCCTGCATGGACTATAACATTATTCTCTCCATTCTTGTCTCTGAAATTATATATACCATGTATTTTTCCAAGTCCCTCTGCCACACGCCGAAATCCCGGAAAGGTCTCAATAGCCGCGCCCTGCTCGCTCTCATAGTCGCGCCACATATTAACGCTGTAAGCAAGCCTGTTCGGTGATACCGACTTCGGGTCGCTTGAAAGATCGACACCGATAAAATCGGAGTAGCTGCGGGTGTAAGTGTTTCCCTTCGCCATATTTTCACCATCCCCTCTCGTCTCTGAATCGCCTCGGCGTCTTGATCTTAGGCAGCGTGGACAGCACCACGCCGTAAAGCGTCTTGTATTCGTTGTTGCACTGCGCCGCCACCTCCTCGTCAAGCACCGCGTAAATGTAGTACGCCGCACGGAGAGCCGCAAGCTCATGCAAACGGAAATCAATATTAAGCTCGGCATCAAGATTGTCCGCATCCACCTCCACGGGTCGCTCGTAATATTTGATCTCGTACACTCCCGTCTTTTGGGCTGGAAGATAGATGCAGCTTTCCTCAATGCGGTAATCGCTCGGTGCGTTCAACCTGACGTCGTGAGATCTCACGGGCAGAGATGCAAAATCAAGGAAGCTTTCACCGAGATATTTGCTCGACTTCATGTCGTAGCAGACCCACGGCGACCAAACCTCCACGTCCTCGACAAGATCGCTGTCAAGCTCACTGTAAAGCGAAAGATCCGCGATCATGTAGCTGGTCTCACCCGTGAACGTCAGCGTCACCTCGCCGCCCTTATACTCACTGAGAGCCTGCGCGACGATGGCGCGAATGGTCTTAAAACTCACCGCGTCTTGCCACTTAAAGGTGTGAGGCTTAACGCTTCCCTCTCCCGAAAGGATCGCCCTTCCCGTCCCTGATACAGCAAATGCAAGTGACTTTATATCACTTGCATTGAAAACTATATCCTCACCGCCCTTGTGTACGGTTAATTTATGATAGTCCGCAGGGCGGCGGGGATAGTTCAAAAGCTGCACGGTTTTAGTGACGGGAAAAAGCTTGTTGACTTCACCTATCGCGCGATTTATCGCCGAATAAATAAGCTCGTTCTGAAACTCCTCTTCAAACTCGTCGGTCGTTCTCGCACCAAGTAAACAGATGTGATCTTTAAGCTCTTGTCCTGTCATAATACACCTCGCAGATCAGACCTTAAGCTCGGTCATTCCGTCCGTGCTTGTGGGATTGATCTTGATCTTGATAACGTGCTTGTAGTCAACGTGACCAACACCGAAACGGGTTCTTGCTCTCCAGTTGAGCGTGCCGGTACCGGGGGTCTCGTAGACGTTGATGCCGAGGTTTACTCTGTTGTAGAACATCGACTTCATCATCTTCTTGGCGTCCTGAGACATGATCATAAGCTCGGGAGTGTCGGGCTTCCAGAGGGAAAGAGGAACGAAATTCCACTGTCCGTGCTGAGTGTTGATGTCGTTGTTGGCAGTGCCGGGGAAATACTCGGAACCGATAGCGCGTCTGACCTTATCGACAAAGCTGTTTGTAGCAACGCCTCTGGGAACGATAACGGTATCGGCGTCAAAATCCTGCGCCTCACCGTCGGAGTTGAGCATCTGGTTGATGACAGCCGCGCCCGCGGAAAGCACCTCCGCAAGGTCTCCCGCAGTGTAGCCTTCACCAAGATTTATGTAGAACAGATTGGACTGAGTTCCGAAGACTCGACCGACATCCTGGTTACCGTAGGTGTGATTTGCCGAGAACAAAGGCTCGCCGTCGTACGTAGTGGTGTCGATCGGCGCGCCTCTGAATTTGAAGCTGCCCTGCTCGCCGTTGATATACGCGCCCTGAGCTACGGTCTCTCTCGTTCTCCAATAAGAATCGGGAATAGCTCTTGCGCTCAGCTCAATGTCGGGAGAAAGAGAGTGATAGGAATCCTCCATCATAGTCTCGGTGACCATAATGTTCTTGGTGTAGATCACGTGAGAGATCGACTTCTTACCGATCTCGTTTCTCTTGTCGGTCTTAGCGACGTCACCGTCAGATTGAGGATCCATCAGGTCAAAGCCCTCGGATACCGAGACGGTCTCGATCTGCTTGTTTGACTTGACCTCGTTGAAAAGGTAAGGGATAGCGGACTTTCTGCTCGCCTTGTCCTTCATACCCTCCTCGATGAAGGCAGAGACCTCAGCTCCAAGACCTCTGATCCTTGAATCGTTAAAGCCGTTTATGCTTTTGTTATAGCTGAAATTTACAATAGGCATTCTTAATTACCTCCTAATTAGTTTTCGAAGCGAACTTCAATAAGTCCGCCCGCCTTGGCGTCAAGCGTCTCAACGACGGTCGCGCCGTATTTGCCCGAAGCGGTCGCGGTTGCCGTAACGCCGTCAGCCGTAGCGTTAAGTGTGACCTTCGCGCCCTTTGCGGCGGGAGACGCCGACGTGGGACACTTGAATATCATATCGGGAGTTACCTTGAGAACGGTAACAACACCGTCCGAAGCAGGCTCCGAAACGATACCGTAAATGGGATTGTCACCGGTCGCAAGAACCGCCTTGCCACCGGAGATATGTACCGCCTGACCGACCTTGAGAGCCGCGTCAGCAGTCTCAATGCCTTCATAGTGACCGGCGTTTTCGGGTGCGCCGTCACGCAAAATAAGATTAAACATTCCTTTATCCTCCTTGAATCATTCTTGCATGCTTAGAGAGGGTCTTTCTCGCTTCCTCTCTTGTGCAGCCTGTCTTCTCCGCAAAGCCTATGACGCGACGCTCGGTCACTCCGCCCGTACCGTCACCGCCCGCGCCCTTCTGAGGCTTGCTGCCCTTGATGTGGGACTTTCCCGCCGCCTGCGCGGCCTTGCGCTCGTTTGCGGCGTCGCCCCTTTCCTTTGCCTCTCTCTTTGCCTTAGCGTCTGCCTTGATAGCTTCAAGATCGTCGCCAACAAAGCCGAGAGCCTTGAGATCAGCGATCAGATCGCTGTGATCGGGATCCTTCTCTTTGCCGTCATCAGCAGAGCCTTCACCCTCGGAGCCGCTGTCTTCATCCGAAGATCCATCGTCTCCATCCTCACCGTCTCCGTCTTCACCGCCTTCGTCATCAGGATCATATCCGTAATTGTCGTCGTCCTCATAGCCGAAGTCGTCGTCGAAATCGTCGCCGCCGCTCTCACCGAAAAACTGAAGTGGGATCTTTATAAGCTTTTTCATATCTTCCATCTTCATCATCCCTTCGGTTTCTTGATGGTGACCGACGTCGCGCCACCTTTTTTGATGTTCGTCGCTTTAACGGGAGCGCCCGAATTTCCCGCGTAAGGGCTTGCTCCGCCGCCATTTTTCTTTGCCATAACTGATACCTTCCTTTCATAAATTTTGTTTGCTTCTGGCTACCTTCATCATAACAAAAATTACACCCCGATTTCCCATAGACTTTCTGGGGTAAATCGGGGTGTTCGCCTTAAATTTCTAAAAAAATGCGTAAAATAACGTATTTTTTTAACTTGCCGGTAATTTGCACAATTTCACTTCTTTCGCAAATAATCCGTAAAATTTCACTTCTTTCTCAAAACATTTAACCTGCGTTTTTTCTCGTTTATGCAGATTATCTAGCCACTGCATGCCGCTTTTTCTTTTTAGCCCGCCCGAAAGACACAAGCTCGGATTCCTTAAGACCTTTTCCACGGCTGTTGTAAAGTCGCAGACTTTTCAATAGTTGTGGTAAAGTCTTAAGGTGAGTGCGAATAAGAAAAGCCCCACCCATTTCCGAGTGAGGCTCAACAAAATTATTCCTCCTTCTCCACAACTCTTCCGTCCTTGACCTCAAATCCCAACCGCTCGGCGATCTGCTTCTTGATCTCCTCACTGAGTGCCAGTGCGTTGAGATATTGAAGGAACGCAGCTTTGGTCTCCTTGTCCTTCACACCGTTGGCGTAAGCTACGACGAGATAATCACTCTCGGAAAGCTTTAAGCTCTCCATATAAGCAAGCATCTGAGACCTCACCGTGATCTTCTTGCCGCGTGCGTCAACCTGCTCGGAAAGACCGCTCTTGTAAGCCTGCACCGCAAAGAGAGCCGAATAGTTCTCGGTTAGATAAGAATACGCTACCGCGTTTGACCACTCTTTACCCACGACCTCTGCCGCCGCTCTGTCGTAATACAAAGCGTAAAGATTTTTTATACCCTTCGCCTTCTGCTCGTCGCAGAGCGTGCCGTAATATGCGCTGTCAATAAACTCGTTGACCTTTCCGGACGCCTGGGAATATATCGAGTTGAACTTCTTCCTCTGCGCCGCCGTCAGCTTCACGCCGTTTATCTCCGTGCCTATCTTCTGAGGAATGACGTTGTAGTGCTTTCCCTCCTCGTCTGTAAGAGAGTATAAGCGGACGATCTCCTCAAGCTCGTCAGACGTGTAAGCACCGCCAAGCTCGTTTTTGTAAAGCGTAGACAGAATATGCTCCGCCAACGCATCGTCACCGCTCTCCACCGCCTTCTTCAGATCGGCAGTGTAAGAGGGATTTGAAAACATCGAATCCCAGCCGTAGATCGCCGAGGGAGCCACACGCCGCAAAAGTCCGGTAATGGTCCTCTCAACAGGAGCCACGGGAATACCAACGAAGGACGCTCCCGATTTGATAATATCAATGGTAACTCCGGCCGCGTCCTGCGTCGATACATATTCTCCCGACATCGCCTTTCCCGCGGTCTTGAAACCCTTCGCCAGCGTCTCGATGGTGTCGTTGGCAACGTCCAGCACGTTCATCGACATATCGTAGTTAAATACGAGCTTGTCCACTATGTCCGAAACGATAGGCAGAATATTCAGCGTAGAGGATACCACGTCGATGGTGAGATCCTTCGCCTTGTCCTCAGGCTCCTCCTCTTCCTTTGCGTAGAGGTACTTGAAGGCTTGCGTTATAAGACCAAGCATCACGCCCGTGATAGCAAGCGTCCTCACGCTCCTCATGAGTTCCTTCTTGTCTGTCTCAAGCGCCGCCTCGTAAGACGTCTCTCCGGCTTTCACTCTCTGCGAGTGAGCAATATACTTCATGGTGTTTCCGTAAAGGTGCGAAAGGTTCTTCACGCTGTCTGACGTGAACATACTGAACAATTTCGCGATCTCACTCTTGCTTCTCTGCAAAGCTGAACGCTCGCTCGCCGAGGTCATCGCCTGAGTGGTATATATCGCCTCGTCCGCGATCTTCGCCGCTCGTTTTGCGTTATCCTCTGTTCCGACGGCGTACCCCGTCTGCTCCTCAACCTTGATCTCCGCCGCGCGGAATATAGCGAAGCAGATACGCTCGTCCATCCAACCGATAAGGAAACCGCTCTTTTCTCCGATCTTGCTGACCTTCTCAATGTTGCCCTGCGCTCGTAAAGCGCCCATATCAAAGCTTCTCGCCTCGATAATGTCACTGTACTGATACGCCCTTGAACGCAGCTCGCTTACGTCCCTCTGACCAATGACCGACAATGCCTTCGTTATGTATCTCGGCTCAATAACCTGCGTAGCCGCTCCGAGAGACGTGGTCTGCGTCGCTACGACCTTGAGGTTAGCTCCGAGGACGGAGTTGACCCACGCTGAACGCATCTTTCCGACGATAGTATCGATAACGTTGTCGCTCTTCTCTCCCTGACCTTGAATGTCGGAAAAGAGCTTCTTCAGATACTTCTCGGTCCCGTTCCAGACCTTGTTGTTAAGCACCTCGCGAATAGAACTTACCTCGCCGCCCTCCACCGCGACCGCTCTGTTATAAACGCGGTCAAATGCCTTCAAGGGAAGATACAACTCGGCGTAGTCGGCAAGACCGTCAGCGTGATCGTTTATGATCGACATAATGTTCTTGCCCTCAAGCGCCTTCGCGTTCTGCACGAGATTTTGGTTGAAGGACTTGTTGTAAACCGTTATAATACTGCCCACACTCTGTCTCGCGTCGGTCACACCGTTCATCCTCGAATATCTGTCACGGATCATCGGAACGTAATAGCCGTCCTGAATGTTGGTGAATCCGAATATCTCCATGTCGGCGTCCTTCTTGACCTTGGTCGCCGTCTTGTTGAAGAACTCTTCCGCCATGGCAAGGAACGCGCGGTCGGTACCGTCAAGCTGATTGAATATCGAATCCCTCGCCGCAGGAATATCCAGTATCTTGAACTTTGATTTGCGCTGATTGTTCTCGTCGTAGGTGATGAATCCGTCCTCCATAAGACCCGCGTGTGCGTGTTCACGCTTCGTCAGCATAAAGAGATATATAGCCTCGCCCAGCGTGATCTCGTTTCCGTTGACGTTGATCAGCTTCTTGTTAAGCTTGTCACGGTAGGAATACTTGCGCTCCTTACCGTCCTTGCTCTCTACCCATCGGTTCTCCTTGTCGTCCAGAAACTCAGAGAAAGGCTTCTTCATCTGCACCGCGCGATGCTCGGCTCTCTGCTTCGCAACTCTTACCGAGTGATAAAGTGATTTGAGTAGTCCTCCCTGCTTGTAGCCCTCAAGTGCCTCAACCACAGTCTCGGGCGACAGAATATTGTAGAAATATACCTCGTTGACCTTCTTGCCGACAGTGCCGCCAAGGAATTTGCCAACTCTCGTCTTGTATTCCTTGTCCTTCGCCGCAAAGGCTATGAGATCGGCAACGCTCTCACTCGCCGCCGCGTCAACGTCGACCCAATGACCGTTTATAAACTCCTTGTTGTACCGCTCAATAGTCGTCTTCATTCCGCGAAGGACCTCACCCGCAAGCTTCATCTCCTCCGCCGAAAGCGCCTTGCCCTCGCGCCCTTTGCGGAGGCGTAAGAACTCGTCAACCTTGTATTTAAGCTCCTCGTTTATAACGTCGGCAACCTCGCTGACCTTTGCCTCATCCGAAAGCTGATCCCTCTCGCTCTGTGTTTTCATCGCTTCAGCCTCAAGGAACCGAGCCGTCTCAGCCATAGCCTTGTCTACCGAATTTACGCGAATGTTGCCCTTGGGATCGACCACCGCGCCAAGCGCCTTAGTTACACGCTGTAAACCCTCTGTCGCAGGCTCCCTCTTTTGAGTGTCCGCCATATCCCGAAGCTTCAATGCCTGATAAGAAACCTCACGCGCGTGCTTTGCGATCGCCGCGTCGTTGAACCGCTCTTGCCTGAAAGTCTCCTTCTGCGCCCTTATCAGCGTCATAAACTCGGCATTACTCGTCGCCTTTCCCATATTGGAAAACTCGCCGTAAAGAAGATCGGTAAGCTCTTGCTTGAACCCGTTGATCGTTGACTCGTCGTATATGTCGCTGAAATGATAGCTCTTGCCGTCCTCGCCCTTGATAGCCGCGGAGTCAATATACTCGGCAGCGATCTCGGCGGCAAAATTCTTCACGGCAATACTACCTGGACCCGTCTGACGCCTCGCGCTCTTTTCATGCAAAGCAACGTAGATCTGAGAGATCATATCCTCCCTACGGCTCTTGGTCATTCCCTTAAGCTCGTAGCCCTTGGCAAAGCTCATCATTTCTTCTCTGCTCCAGCCCTCGATAGATCTGACCGCAATATCCACGTCCTTCTTGTCAAAGACCTCCGCATTTGCACGCTTCTGATATTCAGCCTCCTCTCGCGCCATCTTTTCAAGCATCCCGCGCATCTTGTTGTTCTCTGCCTTCAGCGCCTCGTTCTCTGCCTTTAGCGAACTTTCCGCCTCAGACGTTCCCGAGTCCTGCACTCCCATCGACCTCAGCACCGCCGCCTCAAAGAACTCGTCCTTCACCTCACCGTTCTCGTTGTGAACCTCATCCGATAAATCATATTTTCTATCAGCTAAATCAGCTTTGGCAATATTTTTTGCTTTCGAAGTATTGACAGAAAGAACTTTTTGTAGTATACTTGTAATGAAGAGACGATCATTCTCATTGTAAGTCCCTGTCGTAAGCAGGTCAACTTCTTGAGATTTGGTTGTCTTTTCTTTTATTACGACATTATGTAAATACAACCTTTGATTTTGAGCATCTCTCTGAAGCATTACTCCCATCAAGTAATCGGTTTTTCCTATAACTATTGGCGCGGCAATAACCAAACGCTCCACACCGGCGCCTTTATCGATTATCTCTATAACTTTTCCTTGATCTATAACGGTAGGGATAGCCTCCATTGAAGCAATTTTTTCAGCAGTATTGCCGTGACGTATCTCGGATTTTACGCTTGATCTTTTTATCGCTATATCTCCATAAATTTCCGAATGTATACTTTCACCAAGACTTTTAAAATATTCCTCATATAATACACTGGGAGCCTTTCCCGTAGGTTTGAGCTTATCTTCGCTAATGGTAATTACAGACTGCATTGTAGCAACAGTTTGAATATTATCATCTATCTCTTTTTGAGTAAAGCGAGGATATTTGATTTCATAACTCGCGCCGTCCTCCGCAAACACAGCATGCTTCCAATCAACTTCAGGACGGATGTGTTTTCTTTGCGCATCGGTAAACTCGCCACGCCTTGCGGCATCTCTTGCCTCGATCTCGCCAGCAGTCGCGTAGTACATATCCCTTACCGTAGCGATACCGTCCATGTCACCTACTTTGTGAAGCTTCGGCCAGTCTTTATTAAGCTTATCAAGTTCAGCCTCGCGTCTTGCGAGTTCTTCAGCATACAAAGGGTTTTTTTTAAAGTCCTCTAGTGCCTCAGCACGTTCTTTAGGTGATATTTCTCCGGCAAGGACGCGAGCTTTTGTTTCTTCGGCAAATCGTTTGTATCCAATCTCGTCAAGCCATTGATCCAGATCTTGTTTCAGACTGTCGTACTTTATTTCCGCGTGTATGCGAGCCTTCACCCAGTATTCAGGAGATGAACCTTTCGCAAAGCCCTCAATCTCCTGAACAACGTGTTGCATTTCGTGTATCAGCGTTTCCTTAAGGAACTGGGGGTATTTTTTCAATAACCCGTTTAAAACGATTTCGTCAAGCTGAGGATAAAATACAGCGGTTGCATCACTTAATTCATCATCAAAACGAATTTTTATTTCTTTCAGTTCGGGATAGGCTTCAAAAAGCAGAGGATGATCGACAACGTCACCAACCTTAGCATGCTCGCTTGTAGGCACCGAGACCTTCATTTCTTCATCGTTGATCTCAAACCGCCATTTACCGTCATAGCTCTTGAACCAGCCGGTCTCTTTGCGTACCGTTTCGCTGTCAACGCCACCTTCAAGCATTTCTTTCGCCGTCGCAAGCTTCATTTTGTCGGCAGTTTTCGCCTTCTCTCCCGCATAGGAATACTTCTTGCTTCCATTACTCTCCCCAACCGTCGGTGCTTGAAAGATAACGTCCATCATCGTCATCATCTTCTTGGCAACCTCGCTGACCTCCTCGGTGTCCTTGCCCTTCTTCTTAAGAGCCGTAACCGTTCCCTTCAGCCAATCGAAAGCCTTCTGAATAAACTTCTTGTCGCGGTCAGCATATCGCTTCAAAAACCTCTCGTTGTTAAGAGCCTGCCCCGCAAGCGTCGCCGTCACCTCGCTGTCAATAAGCGCCTTATACTTATCGGTCGCCATCCTATCGGCGACCCTTTTTTGTATCTCGGCATCAGATATACCCTTCGCCCTCTCCTCAGCCTCGTAAACCGCCCGATAGTGATCGTTATATTTCTTCTCGATCTCCGCTATCGTCTCCGCCTTCGCGTGCTTCCTTACAAACGCCGCAAACTCCTTGTACCCCGCCTTGTTTTCAAGATAATGCACCAGCTCGTGGGCGATGGTACCTTGGATAGTATTCTTGAAATCGGTACTGCTGTCAATAACGAGAAGCGTCTTGCTTCCCACCTTCGTGGCAAGTCCCTTATTTCCGATATCCTCCGCAAAGCGGATCTCAAGGTCAGATTGCGGCAGAACCGCCATAAGATTGGCAACTCCCTTGAGGATATTTTTATCCACCTTGCCCTCGGCAGAGCGTATCATCCTTATAATTGCCAAACGTCTGGGATTTGAAAGGTTGTCAAACTCCTTCACAAACTCTCGCGCCGTGTTCAACTCCTTAACGGTCGGCGAGGTCTTCTTCTCCCATTCAAGCCACTGCTCCGCTCTCTCCCGAGCCTTTTCCTTACGTTGCTCATCGGTCAACGACTCCTTCGCCTCCGATACCTTCGGCTCGCTCGTGGATCTACTCTTACCTTTAGCCTTCCCCAAGTCAGGGGAAGGTGTCGCGGACTTGTCCGTGACGGATGAGGATGCACCGTTAGAATCCCTCTCCGTCGCCGAAATTCCGCCATCCGCGCCCGATTTCGCCGCCTCACGGGTTTCTGCCCCTTTCGACACCTCACCGCTCTCCTGCGCCGTTTTTGCGGCTCTCCGCTCTTCTCGGGCTTGATTCTCTCTCTGCTTTGCAATTACCTTTTTCTTGGTCGCAAGGCTGTACTTAGGCTCTCCAATATCAACCTTGTCAATATTTTTTTCGCTTTCACTGTTGACAATCGGCTCAGTTTGTGATATACTCTTGTTGACGGGTTTTTCGCCCTCTTGTACGCGGACACCATTGTGAGTGTCATTTCGTGAGAGAGCGTCAAGCTCGTTTTGTTTTAGCACGGTAATGCTATCCGCATCAAACTTTTGAAGGTACGCTTGAAGATTTTGTCTCACATGAATACTTGTAGCTTGATGCACATCGTCCCCATCAAAAGAGGCATCTTTTTGCATAGACACAATAATAGGTTTGCCTTTTTCGGTTAAATTTGTGATAAAAATAATTGAATTGCGATTTTTATCATCTATAACAGCTATCGCATTCTCTATACCTTTCGGCAGATCACGTATATTTTGATCGCTTATCGAATGACTCTCATCTTTGCCGCTCTGTGCTTTGGTTATAATAGACTTCGGTATAGCAAGTGGTTTGTCACTCACACCCTTCTCGGTTAAGTACGAGGGGGTGTTTTTTGATACGACAAGGGTGTCGCTTCTCTTACTCTTTTTAAGCTGATCTTCCCACGACATATCAAGAGTGTTTGCAATAGAGTATTGTACCCCTCCAGCCTCCGCTCTCTGTGCCGCTCTCTCAACCGCGCTCTCCTGCGTCTCAACCGTAGTCTCCCGAGCCTCACTCTGCACTCCGCTCTCCGCAGTCTGCATAGTTGCACCCTGCGCCGCATTCGTTCTCTCCTCCGCGATCACACTCTCAACCGCGCTCTCCTGCGCCATATCCGACGTAGCTCCGTAAATAGCCCCGTCAATGTCGAAGCCGTAACCCACCTGCTTCATTATCGCCAACTGCTTTGCAACGTCGTCGGTGTTCTTGGCTATGTCCTCCGCAGTGTAGTCCTTCTTGCGCTTGGATTTGTCAACAGACCTATTGATATATTCCGCAAGAGCCGCTCTGTTCTCCTCCGAGGCGTTCTGAATACCCTCCTGGATACCCGCGTTCTGCGCCTGCATCTCGGCAAAGAATAACGATGCCTGCATCTCGCCGAGTATCGTCTGACCGCTGAGACTGTCCTGCTGACCCTTCGCCGCCAGCTTATTATAAGCATCCACCTCGCCGCGTAAGGTCTTGACCCACTGAGGCGCGTTTTTAAAATTCGTATCCGAACCCGCCAGCTTGTCCGCCACCAGATTGGCAGTATTCACAAGCGTCTGTGAATTTCCGTTCTTGATGATACGCGCTCCCCTCTGCTGATTGACCGCCGCGTTGACCACGTCGCCCGAACCTGCCGAGACCGCGCCCGACACCGCCCCGACAAAGCCCGAATAAAGCGCGTCTTGGAGAGAAGTCTCCGCGTCGGGGTTTATCTGATACGCCCTCTGTAAGAACGTATCAGTATATTCCGAAATAAACTCCTCGGCAAACTCGCCCGCCGCGTCACTAAGAATAGATTTTACAAGACCCTTCCTCGTAGCGCTTGACGCGACAGACTTCAACGCGGATTTGCCCGTAGATTTTGCGATCGAGCCGCCGATATTCTTCGCCAGCGTAGACGTACCGTTGAGAAAATGACCGAGAGTGGCTTCTATCGCCGCAGTGGTCACACCGTATCCAACCTCTTTAAGCCCCACGTCGCCGGTCTGCTCGGCGGCGTTTGATATACCCTGACCAACCATACCCGCACCAAAGGTGGCAGTGCCGACCCAGTTAGCGCCGGGAATAAGGTTCAAAAGGAACCAAGACGATTGACCCAGACCGTGAGCGACGTCACCGCCAAACTTCCAGACCGCGTCGGGATTGTATTCCTCGGTAATATCCTCGTGCCAGTCGCCCACCACGTTGTCCTTGAAAACGTACTTCGCGTATTCGGTGTTTCCTGCCAAAGCGTTTCCCGCAGCCGAAAACAAATCAATAATTCCCTCTCCAACACCGCCAATACCCGCCAAAGCCGAGCCTGCAATGTAAGTCGCTCCACCTGCAAGCCCGCCTTTATTATGATTATTTTTTAAAACGGTGTTCATCTTACTCAAATCAGTTGGCTTTCTTCTGTAAGCATAGTTTTTTGCTGAATTAATTTTTAACATCTTTTTCTCCTATAATTATTTGTCGATTTCACCGATGAGCCAGCTCTTAGCACCGAAAAAATCTTCTATTCCGCGATCATGCTTTCGATCATCTTCATCGACCGCTCTGTAAATATCTCCTAAGGCTTCTCTCTCTTCATCTTTCATGTTATAGAACATATCCAGGAAATCGCTTTCTTTAGGATCGTCAAATAACGAGTTTACTACTCCCATCAATTCGTTTGCCCCAACTGCACCGACCGCAGCTCCAGGAGCCGTCAAAGGAAATACGGGCGTTAATGTTCCCAATACACCACCAACTAATTCGCCTACACCTGTTGCTACGGCATCAACAACTTTATTAGCTACATTTATCGTACCTTGTACTGCTTTTTCAGCAAATTGCTGATACCAAGCCGCATCTTGAGTATACAAATACATATTTCTGTAAAGACCTTTTTGTTCTGCCTCGTCAAGTGAGTTGTAGATCTCAAGAAGATAAGACTTGTATTCTTCATCGGAGATCAAGCCGTCATCGCGCATATCTTTAAATTGCAGAGAAAGTCCCGACGAGGTTGATATGGTTTCCATCGAAAAACGGTTATCGTCTTTGGCATCAAACCAATTGCCTTCTCTTGCCCCCGAAAGATTCGCTGTAATATATGTATTCACAACGGTTTTAAAGTTCTCCGTTGTAATAATACCGTCTTTCTTATAACCTGCCGCCGCAAACATAACCGCATCGTATCTTTCCTCATCGGACATTGCCGCCCATTCTTCAGCAGAATATTCGAGCCAAGTATAAGCATCGCCAAGCTTCTTCGAATTTCCAAGCGCCTCTGTTACCGCTGTGTTTACTCTTTCTTGAATCTTTACCTGATCCGCTTCCGACATATCGCCTTTTTTAATGGCATTGCCCCAGCCGGATATGATTTCGGAAGTAAGCTCCGTGTTGCCAATTACAACATCTGCAACGCTTGCCGCATTGGTTTCTTTTCTGTCCTCATCCATTTTTTCAAAAATTTCCTCAATATAAGGAGCATAAGCCGCATATTCTGCATTATCCATCAGCTGTTTCAGTATAGTTTTAGAACTCTCTGATCCATCGTAAATAACGTTGCCATTTTCATCGGTTATTGTTGCAAACTTAGCCGCGCCGTCCTTTATGATAGCGTCTTTATCAGGCTGCGTCGCAGCCGCAGTCGCATTGAGCATACCTATAAGCGTATCTATATCATCTTTGGACCATTTAAGACCATCCTCACCGTAAACTTGACGCACCCTGTCTTCCATATCCGGCGTGTAACCTTTCTGTACCCACGAGGTAAACGCCGAATTAATATTATTTTGTCTTGTAGCCGCATCGGCTTCATTCTTCGCCAGAACCGCAGCATTGTATTCCTGCTTATATTTCTTCTTCATCTCGATCTTTTGGTTTGCAAGATCGTTCTGCGACTGAATATATGCGTTGAACGCTCCCAGCTGATAAATGTCGGAAACACCGGAACCCGAAAGTCCCATCTGATAAAGCTCCTCTGCTCTCTGCCCATAAGTCGCCATGCTCGTCATGTAATCGTACTCAAGCGCCGCCTTGGCGTCATCATAATCCTTGTCGGGATCGTAACCGTTCGCTGTCATCCATTCCTCATAGGTTTGTCCCGTTTCACCGCCGCTTTCCGTCACAGTGCCAACGCCTTCGGTTTCCGTTCCGACTTCACTTCCGCTTGCTGACGCTCCACCTGTTTCGTTTCCGCTTTCCGTCACAGCGCCAACGCCCGTCACAGCGCCAACGCCCGTCACTATTCCCCCCGTCGCTACATCGGGAGTGTTATTCATTTTTACCGTATTACTTCCGGAAGGAGTGACCGACATATTATGATTCATCGTATCGGCCCAGCTTCCAAATCCCAATCCCCCCTCGCCTTTTACGACCGCAGAAGAGTTAATAATTTTATTGTTATTCTTGTTGTTTTTGTAACCATAAGAACCTTCGCCTACCATTTTTCAAACCTCCTTAAACCGCTGTATTTACTCTATCAGGCATTTCCGCACCCATAGAGATCGCCGCGCCGCCCGGTTGCGCCATCTGCTGTTGCTGCGCCTGAAGCATTTGATCCCGCAAAGCCTTCAGACTCTCCACCGTATTTTTAGCAAAGGGATATTTCAATCTCTCCAAATGCTGCCAGACCATCACCTTGGTGTCGATCTGCTCGGGATCGCCGTACATGCCCGACGCAAAATCAGCCTTGACTATCTCCCAAAGCTGAGTATATTGCTGTTCAAGCGCGCCGTTGGGATCGACGGCAAAGGTGTAGTTGTCGTCAACGTACCATTTTCCCGTCTTAAAATCAAACTCATAGAAATCGTATCTGTTGAAGCGCTCCTCCATGGCAAGACGGCAGTCGTCATCCTCGTGATTTATGGCACGAGGCTCGTCCGCAAAGGCGAGATAAAGCTCAAAGATGATGCGGAAGATGTCGGCAAAATGAGCCTGCTTGTTCATCTTGCGTGAAGCAAGACGCCCGGCAGACTGCGCCACCTGAATAGACTTCGCGTAACCGCTCTTTGCCGTGTTGTCGGCTTGTCCGAGATAGGTGTCGGTAACACCGTTAAGATCAGACGCAAGATCGATTATCTTGTCCATAAGGATAAGCCACTGAGAAATGTCGTAAGCGTAAGAAAACTGCCCGAACTGCGACTTGTCCGCGCCCTGAGCTATCTCGATAATATCCTCAAAAATTCCGTTACCGGGACTAAACTCCGTGTCCTTGGGTACCATGAGCGCCGTTCCCGACTTCATCGCCGCCTCCATAGCGCGGGAAAAAAGCTTGTTGATGTTCTGCTGAGGCTCGCGAATGACCTCCATGTCGGAGATACCCCAGAAGCTCTTGTCGTCGCGAATGTTGTACCTGATAGCAAGAGGCAGCTTCTTCGGCTTGTAGTAAGGCAGACGCGTCGGCG
The DNA here is from genome assembly GCA_045577415.1 of Eubacteriales bacterium. Lineage (GTDB taxonomy): Bacteria > Bacillota > Clostridia > Oscillospirales > CAG-272 > SVTX01. The sequence continues at coordinate 23,951 of JAZNII010000082.1, read as the reverse complement.
CCATCTTCGGCACCTGCACCTCCATAAACGCGGGAAGCTCCACACCGCCCACAAGCTCCATAGCCTGCGAGCCATCTGCCCCGGTAACCGGCATCCTTACCGTCTCAAACACCATTTTTCCGTCCTCGAATACGGGCGACATAGCAGGGATGATTCGACCGTCAGAGCATCTGACGTCCTCTGTCAGCTCATCATAGTCAAGCTTGTTCATATAGTACTCGGGCGAGGAACACTCGTCCTTCTCGCAGATCTGGCGGCGGCGACCGCAGCACTTGCAGTATTCAACCTTTCGGGAATAATAGTCGTCGTCATCCTCAAGCACGAGGTCGCCCGAATAAGCAAATCTGCAAACGTCGCCAAGCTCGTTTATGTACCACATAACCGTCAAGGTCACCACGTCCTCATCGTTGGTGGGACGCTCACTGTCACTGTCATAGGTTGGCTCAAACTCGGTCTCCTCAACGTCCTCCTCCGAGAGACTGTACTTTCGCATAAGCTCTGCTCTCGTGGTCACGTAGTTTATAAAGACGTAATCCACGTCGTCAATGCTTGTAATACCCGGCTGAGGGTAAATGTTTTGAGGACGGATCGGCGTCATCTGAACCTCGCCAACCGTCGTGTGCGTTCCGCTCTCAACGTCCCATTCAACGTTAGAGCCGGCAGTGCCGGCTATCTTGACCGTCCTCTCCTGCTGATCGTTGTAGATCTCCCAGGGCTGCTTGTCAAGCAGCATCTTAATAAGATTGGTGATCCGCGCGGCGTTCCTTACGTGATGCTCGCAGTGAAGCGCAGGGGTGACCTGCGGCTGTGGGATGTTCGTGTCAATAGAACCCTCCACCAGCTTGTGGGAAATATTCCAGACCGCCGTCGCCTTCTTGGGCTTGCCGATGACTTCCCCCTCGTCACCCGTTATGTAACCGTCGATCTCGCCGTCACCGCGGTATTGACGGTCGTAATGATCAAAATCTGTCTGCTTATCAGCCGCCGCCATGGACGCCTTGGAATAAAGCTCCTGTACCTCGGCAAGCCTGTCGTCCTTGCTTGTTGAATTAATTCTCATACCTTCTCCTTTATCTAATTAAAATTTCTGCTTTTTGAGCAAAGCGAAAAAAGCTTCCTCAACTCTTCACTCTTCACTCTGCACTGCCAAAGCTCACCTGAGCTTTGGCTTACCTCCCATCATCCTCTCGATCTCCGCTCTGCCCTGCGGATCGCTCCGCCTGTAATCAAGAAGCATATCGGGCGGATACTCCACGCGCTTCTCTCTGTCCTCGATCTCACGGATCGGATGATCCGCGTGCCACTGTATCGCAAAATAACGAAGGGAATCGGGTGAGTGCGTTATAATATGCGGCTCGGTCTTGACGTCGCCGTAGTTCTTGTCGTCGTGTATCAGCATCGGTAAATGCTTGATCAGCGTTGTGCAGGTCGAAAAGATCTTCAATATCGGTCTCGCCCTGTTGCCCCTCGGCTTAAGAAGCTCCTTGATCGCTATCCACCCCGCCTTGCGGTCGTTGTTCGCCTTGGCAAGAGACAGACCGCTCTGCGCGAACATATCGCCCTGATTTCGGCCCGTTACCCTGTCACGGGTGGCAAGCACGTCGGGCGGCGCATAAGTGCAAACTATCCTCTCATTTGCGGGCGTCGCTTCGTTTATAAGCCGCGCCGCGTCCGAGATCGTCTGATCAGACCTGCAAAGCTCCCTGTAAACGATGATCGACCCGTGCGGATTCACCTCCGACGGCGGCAGCTCTGCGTACCAGTAGCAGGCAAGCATATCAAGACCGTAGTCGATAGAACGGTAAAGCCTCACACCCTTGTCGTTCACAACGTCATACGGCTCGACGACGTGTATGCGGCGGTCGAATTCCTTAAAGAACTGACCCTCCATAACGTCCCATTTGCCGTGTCGCAGCATATCAACGAGATCCTTGTCGCCCATAGCTTCAAGCCTCTTTTCGTATCCGGGATCGTTCTCCGCGAGAGCGAAGTTGTCATCAACCTTGGCAGGGATAAAAATTCTCCTCGTTCCGTCCGCTCCTGTGAAATAATGAAGCGGCGGCACGGGGTCAACAAATCTGTTCTTAACCCACATGTGACCGATATTGCCGGGGTTGGTTGAGATCTTCATGCTTCTCGGAAAGGGTTCTGTGCCTCTGATACGCGACCGCAAATAAGTAACCTGATCGTAAGAAAAATGAGTACCCTCGTCGAACCTTACAACGTCATATTCCGCGCCTTGATATAAATAAACGTCGTTCTCCCTCTGTAAATAACCGAACTCCACGATCGACCCGTTGTAAAAGGTCCAGACGTGCTTGGTCGTGTTGTACTTCGCCCAAGGCTTGCCGGGATAAAACTTGAAGGACTCGCGAATGATCGACCTCTCAAGCTCGGGAAAGGTCTTTCGAAAAATGATCTGTTTCGACCCCTCGTGTTCTATTGCGTAGAACAGAGCGTCAATGACCTGCGCCGCGCTCTTTCCACCACCCGCCGCGCCACCGTATAAGACCTCGTCGGGATAAGCCTGACAGAAAGCAAGCTGAGGCGCCGAGAGCTTAATCTGCTTGCGGTTTATATCCTTCATCCTCTGTCACCTCACCGTCCCATTCCTTCAGCTCAAGCTGCTTGTCCTTTGGGATGTGCTTTACCACGTCAATAGAATATCTCCTGCCTCCGACGCCGCCCGCTTCTTCAACACCGTCCTTCTTGGCCGCCGCCTTCAGCTCGCGGATCTTCATAGCGACCTTGCCGTCAACCTTACCCGTCAACGCTCTCTCGTTCAGAACGTCGTCCTGGACCGCGTCGGCGAACTCGCAAGCCTCGTCAAATTCCTTGTATTTTTTTCGCCAGTTGGTGATCGTCCTCGGTGTAACACCAATTTTAATCGCAAACTTTGTAAGCGTGGGATAGCCGCTTGACGGCTTTTGCGGAATCGTCCTATAAACGTCGTCAACGGGAGAGAACTCCATAAGTAAGTATCCCTGCCACGCTGCCTTGTCCGCATCGTCGGGATCGTCGCGCATCTCTATGAACCTGAAAAAGTACGTCAGAAGATCGTCAGCGTACTTTTTCTTATATTTTGGCTTAGCCATATATTCCTCCTTGCAGTTTAGTGTCCTTATTTTAAGCATAACAAAAAAAGCACCCCGATTTCCCATAGACTTTCTGGGGTAAATCGGGGTGTTCGACCAAGCAAAGCGAAAAAAAGCACCTTTTCGCCGCTTAAAACACTCAAATATTCACTTCAAATCGCTCTCACACGCGCACATAATGCGCCCGTAGTCGGCGGAAAAATGTCAAATAAGATTCAGCATTTTGGCGATCATCCTCACCGCGTCAGCCTTTCTCTTTTCGTAGGTTCCCGAAACCGTGTAATATTCCTTCGCCGAACCGCGCTCAAAGCCCTTTCTGTGCGCTATATCCGACATCAAAGCCTCCCGTACTTCTTCAGGCTCACCGTCACATACCGCCAATAGCGCGTTGTCAATAGCCGTGACCTTCCGCGTGAACGCCGCAACCTGCTCTCTCGTCAAATTGCCCTTCTCAAGCATCTTCTTCATCCTGCCGTAGTCCGCAACGACCGCAACAACTACGTCATACACCGTCTTCTGCATTCTCATTTTCAGTTCTTCCCCTTAAAACTCAAATATTCGCTCATTTTTTCGTATCTGCTCTCGGGATCGGTCAACCCCTCGGGCTTGTATAAGTAGATCGTGATAAATATGCCCCACGTCGGAAGCTTGACCTCTCCCGTGTCTCTGTCAACCGTCTGTGATACCTCGGGCAACTCGGCCAACTGCCAACCGGGATAAAGCTTCAATATCTCGGCGACCTCGCCTCCTAACATATAGTTGACCTGCTTCTGTCTCACTCTGTAATCGTTCTTGAATATTGCAGGAGACGGACCGCCCTCTTTCGGTCTTATAAGGTTTTTGGAGCAAACGTAGCTCTTGTATGTATATTTCGACTTCACAAAGTAACCGGCGAGATCGTAACATCCCTTCTTGTCAAAGTAAAGCTTGCGAGTCCAAACACCGCCCCACTTCCACATATCCACAAGCTCCACCTTCGTGATCCCGGCAGAGACAATGACATGATGGTGAGAGATGTGACCGCGCGAGCCAAGCTCCGAGCAGTATATGTATTTCAGCTCAATGCCTCGCTTTGCGTACCACCGCTTCAGGCGCCGCATAAAGTTCCGCATCTCTCTCTGAACCTCATCGGGAGTAGGATTGCGACCGTATAACTCACGAAAATGCGAATAGTCAAGCTTGATCTGCATGTCCTTCTTCGTAAAGTTCAAATTGACAAGATCACTAAGTAACCTTGTCCTCCGCTCTTGATTTAATTTGGTCATCGCCGCGCCCGTCGGCTTGTGCTTTTTCTTGCGCCCGTATTGGTACGCCCTCACGGGGAATATGTTGACCCTCATAAAATCCCCCGTCACCGTCTTCTGCTCTCTGTAAGTTGTTGCCATAGTTCTCCCTTATAGCCTTCCCCAAGGCAGGGGAAGGTGGCGGCGTAGCCGACGGATGAGGATGCACCTTACCGATCAGCTCCACCAATTATCACTCTCTATGCGGCGGACTTTCCCACAGCTCGGAGGCTGCCCTCGCTTGCGCTGCGGGTCGCTTCTGCGATGGAAAAGATCCGCCGCTTTCTTTCATTCCTTCCCAAAGAAAAGGATCAACCTTATAACTAATCTGCCACCCGCCTTGATGGTCGATTAGTTAATATACTACCACAAGCCCGATTGCAGACCGCCCGACAACAAGTCCCGGCGCGCCTGCATAGGCTTATATATTATAAATGTAGATTTACAGCTCGATCCCCTCGATTTCCGCCCTGACCTCAAGGCAGTGGAGGTATTCTCTCATAACTCCAAGCTGACGGGCAAGAAGTTGCCACGAGCAATCGTGCTTCGGCTCCTCAACTTTGTTTCTACTTTCCATCGCCGCCTCAATTCTCGAACAAAATGAATTAAGCTTGTCCACACGGATCTTCAACTGCTGATATTCAGCTTTAAATCTCTCCTTGTAGTCCGCACTGAGCATCCCCTCCACCGTCGCCGCATAAGGCGAACGATGCTCTGTGTCTCCCAGCGTGCAAGGTCTCATTTCACACACAACCTTCTTCGAAGGAGATTCGCACTCGTTTTTTTCTTCAACGGGAATGCAAATATTCTTTTCCTTCTTGTAGGCATCAAAGTACATTTCGCCGCGATCGCCGTTATAAGTAACCTCGTAGTACATACCGCCATCAGGCTTTTTCACGCCCAAGAGCGCCTTGTGGTTCTGAAGCGTCTTGCAAGACCAAACCACAAACACGTGGCTTTCATCAATGCAAATAACGGGATCCTGGTGGAAGTTGTGATACTTAACCACCTCGTTCTTTGCCAATTCAATAAACTTGTTGTTTTCCATAAAAAATCCCTCTCTTTTTACTTGATTTATTTTTGTAACCGACATACATTTCGGTCGCAAATCCTTATATAATATACTTTTTTCTTCTTGACCGTCCGAAAGATACAAGCCCGGTCTCCTTCGTTGCTTTCCACATCTGTTGTAAACTTGCAAAGTTTTCAACACTTGTGGGAAGGAATGAAGGTGGGCGCGCCCCCGCCGATCTCTCCACTCTTTTCAATACACATTGATCTTGAAATCAATATCCTCTCTCAGCTCTTCAAATGTCACAACGTCGCACGGCACCGTCGACAATATGACGTATCCTGTCTCAAGTCCGGCGTAAACCTCATCAGGATAGACTATATTTGTGATCTTTTCAACCACAAAACGCCCCGTCTCTTTGCCGTTCTCGTCGATTTCGTTTTCCCCGAGATAATCCCCAACCGCAAAATTTCGGTCGTCAAACCGCAGCTCCCAAGGCTTGCGCCCGTTGATCTTATCTTCAAAATATCGTTTCTGAAGCTTTAATTGATGAATCATTCCTCACTCACCTCTTCCGACTTTTTCCTCGGTCTTCTTGCCTTTGACTCCCGTTCAAATACCACCGTTAGCACAGGGATCTCAGATACCGTCCCCGCTCCCGAGAAAGATATCATCGCAGAGATTATAGTAAGCTTCTCCTTCTCTGCCAATTCGGTTGCCTTGTCGGTGATCTCCGAAAGCGACTTACCAACAAACGTCTTAATGAATCTATTCATCGGCTTTTACCTCCCGACACTCATTTATTTTCTTTTGTAATATCGCATCAAACACCTTGATGCTTATGTACGGACTGATCCCCGCACCATGGGGATAAACCGCCGCATCGTGAACCTCGCGCTTCAGCTCCAGAAGCACATCCATTCTTGCATTACTCATATAAAATCCTCCCCACCTCCGCATCAAGCCTCCGCCCGAGCGAATAGCAGTTTCCTTTTGATAAATGATTTTTGTACGCCTGATACGATTCGTCAAATTTCTTTTTCTCAAGCTTACCCTCGGCAACTAAACGCGCCATACGGACGTACTTGCGAAAAGCTCTCCGCTTGTTTTCATTCCTCACCTTTCGGATCACCTTTCCGCCCTCGGTCACGTATGTATGGAAGCCCAGATAATCAACACCGTTCTTGAACGGGAAGATCTGCGTCTTACCGTTCAGCTCAAGATCAAGCGTAGCAAGGTAACTCGTTATCGCCTCAAAGCAATACTTCAAATATTCCTTGCTCGGGTGTATAAGGTAAAAATCATCCATATACCGCCCGTAATACTCGACTCCAAGCTCGCCGACGATAAGCTTGTCCATACCGTCAAGATATAGCAGTGCAAAGCCTTGATTGATCTGATTCCCAAGGGGTAAGCCCTTGCCCTCGGTGCTGTCAATAAACAGCTCGCAAAGCTTTACAATGTCGGGATCATCAAAGTAATACCCGACTATGTCCTTCAGCTGACCGTGAGATATATTGTAAAAGAACTTTTTGACGTCGCATTTCAGAATGTACCCGTTGCGACCGTATCGCTTATAAAAATCCAGCATCTGATCGCTCAAACGGTCAAGTCCGAACAGAGTCCCCTTGCCCTTCTGCGCTGCACAGTTGTCGTAGATAAATATCTCTGCAAGCCGCGGCATTATAACGTTGTCACATAAACAGTGCTGTACGACCTTGTCCTTGAATGACGTAGTCTGAATAACTCTCTCCTTTGGCTCGTACACCTTAAACTCGTTGTAATCCGACACTCGATAACTGCGGTTCTTCAACTGATCTATAAGCGTATTTATGCCATCAAGAGCCATAGCCCCAAACCTTGCGGCGCTATTTTTGTATCCCTTGCCACGGCGAGAACGCCGATAAGCACGGTACATATTTTCAAAATCTGTTACCTTTTCAAAGTCGGTCATACAGCACCTCTTTATTTATCCTGCCTTACGGCAAAGAAAGGTCACGCGCTCTTTTGATGTGGTGTTCTGAGTTCGGCGGCGGATGCCGCTTACTATGTCTGACGATCCACCGAAACGGACGCACGCCGTTGTTGTAGTTGCTATTATTGTTGTTGACGTAGCCCGAGGGCGCGACCAAAGGAAGCGCCCAGGCAACCGGCGCAAGATACAGCGCGTGACCTATATGGTATCATTGCCGCGCTCGCTCCGACGTGCGCCAGGCAATAGCCATATTCTTAACGTCTGATACAAGACGGCTCCAATACCCCGCCGAGCCGTCGCTGAGCAATGCAAGCTCCATCGACAGTTCAATAAAGAAGTTCAGCTCGTCGCAGTATGTAATTGCCTTTGTGATCATCTCGCAACGCTCGTTTTTATTCGCTACGTTTATCCTATTAGCTTCAAATAATGTCTCGTAGATTTCAAGACTCTTAATCTGCATCTTGTCTACAAGCGAATGACGAAGCTTCTTTGGGTATCGGTTTGTATTTATAGTCAGCTTGAAGGTATGCACCGCCAGCTCCTTCGCCTTAGTGATTACCTTCATCTCCTGCCCCTCTTTGCGAGGAGCACTCTTCTCACTCTCTGCCATCACGCTTCACGAGATACAAAGATAGAAGAGGAAAAGATACAAAACGGACGCACGCCGAAGTAGTAGAAGTAGCCGCCATAATCGTAGCTGACGTAGCCCGAGGGCGCGACACATGCAACCAAGTATTTCTCACCGTTTGGAGTAGACAGCCACCACCAGTCGTCAAGCGGGTGCTTGTCAAACGCCTCTCTGTTCTCACGATAGAAGTCAAATGTGGGAAGGCTGATCTTAGATTTCATCACGCCGTATTTACGATGCCCATCAAGCGAGAACAGGTCGGTCTCGAATTCAAGCACGTTCTCTGCTCCGACATCCGCCTCGATCTTCGGCAGAATCTCTCCTTCAAGAAATTTGAGAAGTGAACTCTTTGAAAAATCGTTGCTATTTTTATCAAAAACCTTGTCTCCGAGCGATCCTTTCGCCACCGCTACGAACTTACCGTCTTTTTCGGGAAACTTGATCCACTCGATCCCTGCCACCACAAAGGCCTCACCTACGGCGATCTCGCTTGCCATTACTTTTTCGTTTTTCATTATGTATTCCTCCGTGAAATAAATTAAGATACAAAGATATCAGATTTTAAGATACAAAACGGACGCACGCCACTGTTGACGTCGCTAAAATTGCCGTAGACGTCGCCCGAGGGCGCGACCACGCACATCAATTGTTTCCAACCACGATCGGGAGTACTCCAAGGAGTAACAAGCCAATACCACTTGTCGACCTTATGCTTATCAAGCACGTCGGCATATCTTCGCACGTGATCGATAGTCATAAGCGACATTAGCGCCTTTGAAATCCCATAATGGCTCATTCCGTCAAGCGTTGTCTGATCAACCGTATGCTCAACAAACGCATCTGCGCCTATCTCTGTCGCGAGTTCAGCACCAAATTCGGCAAGAACCTTCCTGACCTCGCTCTTCGCGAAATCAGGAGTGTCACCAAATGCGGCCTCGTCCTTAATAAGATCCTTTGAAAGCACCGCGGTCGTGTCTCCGCTTTGCTCAAGCACGATAAACTCGCGCTTACCTATATTGAAGGTGTCACATACCTTAATGTCCGACAGTTTCCTGTCACCCTTCTTGACGGTCCCCGCAAGCCCATCTATAATAGACTTGACCTGCTCCTCCGTCAGCTCTTTTACCTTGCCGTTCAATACAACGGCATTCATTGGTTCACTTTTCTTTTTCATCTTGAATATTTCCTTTCTTAAAATAATATTTTCCGTTGAAAAGTGGTCTGCCGCACTCTCGTATGAATCACACGCATCACATAACGCTCGAATTTGTCTGCGTTGGTCGGGGCGCAATATTCCCCAAGCCCCCGTAATGATCTGAAACATCTTTGTCGTTTACGTATTCACGTATTCTATTAGAAATCTTGCCTTCGCTCATCGCCGTTTTCCTCTATAAGTTTTTTCTTTTTTCGATTATATCGTGATGCTTCGATGCTCTTGCTTTTGCACTCAGAACAAAGAACACTGTCCGTGTTTTCGTTTTTAGCTCCGCAATAGACACATAGCCCATCGTTTTTGCGTTTGGCATAACGAGCTTTATTGTATTGACTCGGTCGCTTGTTCCAAAGTTGCTTGGCGCAATCCGGATCGAAATTTATCATGGAACCTCCGCACTTGCCACACCACACTCTTGTTCTGTCTAAAATAAAGCCTACGCGGATATTCACACCCCCACAAAACGGACACGGCTTCAATTCAATTTCGCTCATTACTCCTCACCGCCTTTTTCTTCGCAATTTCATTTCGAATTATAGCGCCCATATTAATAGGTTCGCTTTCAAAGACCTTGCCGCACTTTATACACTTGTTTCATCAGATACGCCGACACCTGACCGTAAAGCTCGTAAGTGAGCCTAAACTTCCGCAGCATCAGTGCCTCCTTCCCGAAGCATCCCCGCGATGACTCTTTGCACCACGCCAAGAAGCTTCCTCGCGCGATCCCGCTCTCTTTTCTTCTGCTCAAGCTCCGCAGACAACCGAATCACGTCAGTGCGAGTCATCTTGTTAATGCACGCTCCGCCAAGATCCGCATTAATGCAAGCCTTGATTCCCTCAACGACGTCACCGCAACGGCAGCATACGTCCTGCCCCCGCTCCTCAATCGCCTTGTGAAATACACACTCGTCACAGATCATAAGCTGCCTCCAAAAGCCTTAAGTGCCGCCTCAAGCCTCGCCGCCGTGTCGGCGTCCTCGGCTCTCACGACCTCGATCTTGGCACGCATCTTCTTGACGATCTCCTGCACCTGCTCGAAAAGCGCCTTGAACTCCGTAACCGTAGGTGACGCCATTTTCAGCTTCTTCTGCGCCTCGGTAAGATTAGCCATAGCCTCGCTTGCCGTCGCCTCAGCCTGTTCCTTTGCCTGCTCTGCCGCCAACTGCGCCGCCTTTGCCTCCTCAAGCTGCTTTTGAAGCTCCTCCGTTCCCACGGAAGCCTCCGTTCTCGCTTCTGCAACCTTCTTTTCGATCTCCGCGCCCTGCGCCGCCTTCGCTTCAGCCTCAGCCTCGTTTTTAAGCCTCGTAAGTACGTCCTCGGGGATCTTGGGATTGCTCTCCGCCGCCTTAAGCTTGTCCTTCAGCTTCGCTTCGCTCTCCTTGCGCTTCTTCAGATCAGCCTCAAGCTTTTCCACCTTTGCCCGAGCCTCGTCTGCCTCATTAGCACGCGCCTCTGCTCTCGCCTTTGCCATCTCTGCCGCCGCAAGCTTCTCGGCAAGCTCTCGCTCTCTTGCCTCAGCCTCTACCGCCGCCTGCTCTGCCGCCTTGCGATCCTCAATAGCCTTCTTCAATTCACGCACCGAAAGTTCCTCGGCGCCGACCTCTTTTGCGAACTCCTCGCGCTCCTCTTTTGGTATTGCCAAGAGCTGTAAAGCCTTTGAATAAGGCAGATTCGCAAACGTCTGTGAATCTGTAACCGCCCCGAAAATAGTCAGCTGATCAGCGCCGTACTCCTCGTAAAGCTTCATATATGTATTTGCCGACGAGTGCGAAAACTCAAAATTGTTTTTTATCCACTCGCCCCACTGACCGTGCTCTATAAGAAGCTTCGCCTCGCACAGCCTGCGCCCGATCTCAATGACGCAATCAAGCACCGCCGCCTGTCCCTTCAGCCAATAATACTGTATCTCCTTGGTTATCGCACCAAGGTCACGCCCCGATACGATGTTCTGCTCCGCTCTTACGATTTCGTTTTCCATTCTTTTTCTCCTTTGAAATTATTTTTTTTGATATGCTCAAGCCAAGCTGCCTCAAACCTCTCGACCTCCTCGGTCCGAGCGCAGTTGCGCAGACCTCTGTTCTGTCTGACGTTCAAGCCCTTTTCTCCAAGCTCTAAAGTGAAATACGGCTCAGAAGGCTTGTCCGCGTGTCTGATCACCATAATTGCCGTGTCTCCCGAGCAGTGACGGTCAGCGTAGGAATATACACAATGATGCAGAGTCTTTCCCTCCGCGTAAAGCTCATCGTCGTCCTCCACCGCTCGAATAAGCAGCCCTTCGTTCTCCCATGCAAATTTTGAGAGTTGTTCTCTGCGCTTGGCGTATTTTTCTTGCCGCTCGTCCTTTTTTGCCTGCTCGATGCGCCGAGCTACCGCATCGTGTGCGCGTTCTAAATTCTGTGGATATCGATTATTAGGTGTAATTGTGCCGTCCACCTGAAGAAGCATGCGCCAATAATCGTGAAGATAGCTGACGGACGTCGTGTAATAATCCTTACGCTTTTCCTGTTGCTTCAAAAGGTAGCACGCGGCGCTCATTATGTTGCACGGGTAGTTGTTGTCTACCAAGGATCTATACGCATTCAGCTTTTTAAGTACAAGCATATCCTCGGGCTTAAGTTCATCCCGGTGTGCCTTGTAGAACTCGATCTCAGACCATTCTATTTTGTTTTCCGTGAAAAATTTGAATTCGTCTTTGTTAAGCCCTAACATCTGCGCCGGACGAGCCACTTTGTAGTTGATCTCCGTCACCGTTCTCGGTGCAGGATTACAAACGTAACCGCGCTGATGTTTCTTGTATATATCCGAGAGCAGATACGCACCGGGGCTCATAACGATATTTTCGACGTTGGGATACTGAACAAAGCTCCGCAGATATAAGACGATCCTGGCACTGCTTTTGGCAGACTTCAAATATCTGTCAAGCTTCGAGTTCTCCCACAGCGTACCCTTAAGCTGCTTCATATTAAATCCGAATATCACCGATGGATCTGTCGACCCCGAGCAATCCTCGCCTCTCTTGAACTGCTCCCAGTGATCGATCCAGGTGTGATTATCAAACATTCCTATGCTATACCCTCTGAACCTTAAAAGCTTCTTGCCGTCCAGAATGTACGCCTCGCGGCGGTTGTATTCGATCTCTATTCTCATATCCCGATATATCTTGCGAACTATATTCCATTCAACGATAGCAAGCTTGTTCTTATCTAAAACGTGTATGGTAATAGGTCTTATGCCACCCGAATAATAATATCCGTTTATCGATGCCAGCCTAAGCGTTCTGACAGGCGTTCCGCACTCGGGACATAAGGTGGAGCTCCAATCCCCAAAGGTCTCATTGTTTGCGGGATTATAGCAGCAGTATGTATTATTCGGATACCCACTTACACCGCCAGATCTGTAATCAAGATAGAACTCTTCACGGCATGCCGAACACACGCACCTGCAAGCAGTGTGCTTCAGCTCTGTTATCGGGTCTTTAAGCCACACCTTCTCGTAAGCAATAATGTGACCGTTTAAATGGCCCTTGCTCTGCGCCCACTCCAGTATCCCCTCCGGGGGCAAGAGAGGCAAGAGACTTGTATAATCTTCCATCTCCTGCCTCCCTTAAAGAAAATCACCAAGGTCAATAAATCCGCTATCCTGCGCCGCTGCGGGCTTGACCTCACTTTTTTCTTCAAGCCCGTAAAACTCGCGCAAGATTCCGTCCGCTACCTTGGGAGAAATGCAAAAGCACTTCGCCCCCTTGCAATTCTTGTCTGCGTAGTCCTTCAGCTTCGCCGCCGCTGCTACAAGATCCATCGATTTAATAGCAAGATCCTGAAGCAGTATCTCCGCATTATGCTCGCTCTCCGCTCCAATATCCTTCAGCTGTTCACCGACCATAAATACGTCGGTGTTTTCCTTGCCCGCCTGCTGACCCTCGATCTGCTTTATAAGCTCTTCATATTTACCCATATCAAACCCTCTTAACTTCAAAAATTGAAACCGTCCTCGGTCCCTTATCATAAATTCTGTCGCCGTACCCCCACGGATACGCGCGATAGAGACGCATCAGCGTCCCGCCGTCGTAATAGCCTCGCCAGTAATACTTGGGGCTTCCGTCCACGCGCTCAAGTATTAACTTAGCGTCACCATAATACGACCCGTCCCAAGTATACGTAGATTCAGCCATTACTTCCCGTCGCCCTCCTCGACACTCTCGTCGCCGTCTTCCTCAAGGATAACCAGCCTACCTTCGCGGATCGCCTCGATAAGCGCCTCGTCAAGCTGCGCCCACAGCTCGAATCTCTCGCCGGTCTCAAAAAGCACCGACTTGTCCTCCTGGTGATGCGCGCTGTCGCTGTCACCCTTGAAGGCCTTCGCCTTCTTCGCGTTGTTTACCCTCGCGCAAGCCAACGCATTGATCAGCTCGCACTTCTCCTGCTCGTTAAGAACTCTTACGTTTTCCGTGATTGCCATAGTTTTAAACCTTCCTTTATGTAATTAAATTTTTTTAACATCCTCAAGGATCCGATCCACCGAGACCGAGATCCCCGTAAAAGCCTCTATCCACTGCTCAAGCTGAAATCTCGAAACAATGAAGACCCGCGAGCTGCTCTCGATCATAAATCCGAAAGGGAACTTCCCCTGCTCGATTCCCTCGCGTAAGGTCACAGGGCTAACCTTGATACCCGCGTAGCGTAAGCACCCCGCAGCCTCCTCCGTGGTCAGCGTAGAGCAACCTACCGCACCGTCAATGCACTCAAAATCAGTTATCATCATACGATCTCCTCCTTTAATGGAAACACACTCTCGTATCTGTCAAGTATCTCGCGAGCGCAAAATATGATCTTCCGACCGTTGCTGTGTCTGCCCTTGCTGATCTTCCACCTGCCTAAAAGCAGCTCGGAAAGATTGGAACGGCTCTTAAACTCAATACCATATTCGTCATAAAGTCTCGCTTCAAGCCACTTGACACTCAGGCTGTGCGCGTCAAGCCGCGCCTTCACCGCCCTCGCATCCTCCGCGGTTATCTCTGTAAGTAACCGCTCTGAAATCTCAACGTTAATTTTTTGCATTTTTTTCTCCTTTGTATCTTGACTTTTTCTTCCGCCTGTGATACAATGTAGAGGTAGATGGCGGAGCTTCTCCCTCATACTACATGTTGTGTCAAGTCACTCGGTCCTGTTAGCGCAGCCGAGTGGCTTTTTTATGTCGCTCATTACCTCCCTTCTTCGATAATAAGCTCAGCCGTGGAACACCCAAGCTCTTTCGCGATTCGACTAAGCACCTTGAGACTCGGATCCTTAAGACCGCGCACGATAGCCGAGATCGCCTGCTCGCTTACACCCACCGCCTCGGCGATTGCCTTCTGATCGATTCCCCTCTCGCGGATAAGCTCCGCCATCCTCTCGTGATTAAACATAAAGCCTTTCCCCTTTCCAACCGCCCACGAGCGGTTTTTCTTTGTCTATTGACATTTTTTCTTTTTTGTGTTACAATCAACTTGGTTGATGTTTACGCTATCATTATATCGAACTTTTCTTACTTTGTCAATACAAAAACTCTAACTTTTCAAACTTTGTAAAATTCGTACAAATCTAACTTGCGTTTTTTATAAGAATTTAATAAAAACATTACTTGCACATCGCTTTGCACAAGGCACTTGCGAAAGCAGTTCAGTTGTAATGTAATATCTGATCATACATAAAAATTTGAGAAAGGAAAAAAACTATGTTTTGGAACAATTTTGTAAAATTATGTAATAAAATAAACAAATCCCCCAATGGGGTATGCGCCGAACTCGGTTATTCAACCGCAATCGCCTCCAAATGGAAAAAAGGCTCTACCCCACGTGACACCACCCTCAAAAAAATCGCCGACTACTTCGGCGTTTCGGTCTCCGATCTGACTGAGGACTCATCCGAGCAGATCTCTGTCAAACCCTCCTTCTCCCTTACCACACCAATAAACGAGAAGGAGAGCCGCGTGCTTTTCGCCTACCGCACTCACCCCGAGATGCAGACCGCCGTGGACAAGCTCCTCGGTATCACCGACGACGGCAACGTCACCCTCTATGCCGCCGCCAAGTCCGCCGAGAATCGCAAACCCGAGATCACCCAAATGCCCAAAGATAAGTGGGACACCATCACCACCACCCCCGAGACCGAAGAAGATCTTCTGTAATTCTCTACATCCTCGTGTATTACGCTATCTATAAAAATATAAGAGACAACGCATGGCTCTGCCTCCTTGATAATAATATTGATAGCCTCCCCGTCGACGTGCTGAAGATCGCGCGAGCCGCTAAAATCCGCGTAATTCAAAACAGTCGCGTGAATGAACTCCTGTCGGGCGAGGATGCAAAGACATACTACGACGGTGAACAATGGATAATTATATACAACGATCTGAATGATACCGTAGTCTCCCGTTTTGCCATAGCCCATGAACTTGGACACATACTCCTCGGTCACGCAACCACCCACACCAAATTTGCAAACGTCAGAGAATTTGGCAAGAAGCCTAAAGCCGAACAGCAAGCCGATATGTTCGCCTTGCGTCTTCTCTGCCCCGCTTGCGTCTTGATGCGACTGGATCTCCGCTCTGCCGAGGATATTTCTATCTGTTGTCGTGTACCGCTCTCCCAGGCAGAGCAACGAAGTAAACGAATGAAGGAACTATATAAGAAAAATAAATTCCTCACAAGTAATCTTGAAATACAGGTATATAGTAATTTCCAAGAATATCTGCAAAACACAAAAAGTGGTAAGCGAATAAACTAATATTACATCATTTGAGGAAAATATAATGAAATGTAAACACATAATCTGTATTCTATTCGTGCTTTTGCTTCTGTTTATGCTCGTCGTTCCCGTATTCGCTCATTCGGGACGAACAGACAGCAACGGCGGCCATTGGGATCATTCAAACGGAACCTATCATTATCACAATAACGGTAGCAGTTCCGGCTCTAATTCTTCCTCGGGATCAACCTCAAACACATCTTCTTCATCAAACACTTCGGGATGTGGCTCCTTTCTTTCAATTTTAGGAAGTTTGATTGGCGCAATTATGTTTATCATTATAGTTGTTGTCATAATTATAATAGCGAAATCTTTTTTAGGTTGATCAGGTAATCGTTCACATTTATCCGTTCTCTACAGAAGAAAATATAGAATAAAAAAATAGGGAGAAGTATTATGGGATTTTTCAGTAAATTAAAGCAATCAGCATTGAAGTTTGCATACGATGTTGATCTAATATCGGCAGATACTTACTTAAAACACAGTGATGATCCCGAATTAAGAGATTTTTATAACGCAATTCATAAAGAAAGAATTGAAATTGAGAATCAGCATAACATAGAAAGCCAAATCGAAAAAGAATTGGAAGCTCGTAGGAATCAATATAAAATGAGTTCCACAGCAAGAATTGACTATGAAGAATTTTTCGACTCAGGTCGTAGTACTCAAAGTCATTTGTTTGCTCAATATCTTTCTGATGCCTGCGAAGAAAACATCCCAATCATTGCAAATTTCTTTATGAAAGCCCATACAGATAGAAAATATGTAGAATCCGAGGTCGCTGCATATTTATATTTCTGTTGTTATACGTTAATGAAGGCTACAAATCTTGACGCTGACGATATAAATATTAAATGTTCCATACAGAATGACAAAAAAGGTCGAGATGATGAAATATATTGGAACAGAAAAATGATATACGAAGATATTTATTTCGGTTCTCCAGTACGCGCACATTGGGATTTTAACGGAGACATCATAAAACACAATGATAATCCGTTAATTTTTTGCTTGATGGCTATGTCAGATTTTATTTGGGAGCCTCATTTAATAGATTCTACGGATTACGATGAATATTATCATCAACCTTTAACAATCAAATCAATAGATCAGGCGATAGCCTTCCAACTAATTTATGCTGATGCCAATATGCAAACCGCTCTATTTATGGAAATGATTGCAGGCACGGCTCGTAATTTACAACTGTTATAATATGTTATGTAAAAAATGTAAAAAAGAAATAGAAGCGGACAGCATCTACTGCCGCTTCTGCGGAAAAAAACAAATATCCGAGGAAAAACCCCGCAAAAAACAAAAACGTCCCAACGGAACGGGAACTATAGTAAAGCTGTCCGGAAACCGCTCTCGCCCCTTCCAAGTTCGTAAAATGATAGATGGCAAGCTCGTTCACTTCGGAACATACGCCACAAGGACAGAGGCTGTTGTCGCTCTTGATGCCGCAAATACGGTAGAATACCCTCCGCTCTACGACTATACCTTTGAAATGATATTTGAGCTTGTCATTGAACAAAACAAAGCCAAGCTCACTAAAAGCGGCTTGACTAATTACTATTCGGGATATAAGCATCTTAATCACCTTGCGAAGATAAAGATGCGAGATTTCCTCACCCAACACCTGCAAGACGCAATCACCAAAGCTCAGTCCGAGGGGTTCGGCTATGCAACCTGGAAGAAAATGCAGAATATCGCGTCTCTCATGTGTAAGGTCGCTATGGCAAATAATATAATTGATAAGAACTACGCGCAGCTTGCAACCATGCCAGAAAAAAAAGCAGCCGTGGAAAAGGTCAGCTTCACCGCTCAACAGCTTTCAACCCTGTGGGACGTCTGGGAATGCGACCTTGACGCCGCCGTTATCTTGGCACTCTGCTATAACGGGCTTCGTATTAATGAATTTTTGGATCTTAAAAAAGAACATATCAACCTCGAAGAACGTATAATTTGCGCACCCGGTAGTAAAACGGAAGCGGGAAAAAACAGAATTGTAGCAATCCCGCTGGATACGATTCCGATCTATAGCCGCTTAATGCAAACAGACGGAGAGTATTTATACCCGTCTCCCACAGGTAAACGCTGGGACGCAAAAAACTACCGTGATCGTTGCTTTTACCCAACCTTGGACAAATATGATCTTAATTCTGATCACAAACTCACTCCTCACTCTTGCCGCCACACTTACGCAATGCTTTGTGTCAAAAACGACCTTAACGAAAAAGCAACAATGGACCTTATGGGACACACTAAATACTCCACCACAATGGAGATATATGCCGATGCAACCGCAAAAGACTTCGATTTTCTTCGCACCGAAGCCGACAAATTGCACAGGCAATAACAACAAGTTAACAACAGCGCAAAATCAAAACCGTCAAAAACAACTTATTTCACAAGGAAAAATCACAGAATCACCTCCTGGCCTAAATTTTCTTGGTAATGACGAGGTCATCAGTTCGATTCTGATTACCAGCTCCAAGCGAAAGCGCAAAAACCCTTGTGTTATAAGGGCTTTTGCGCTTTTGCTTTTTCCGCAGCATCTGCTGATTCTTTCGTAAAGTTGTACAAAATCGTTTAAATTTGTTTCAGTTAATAACAATATTGATAACAGAGCGCACCCTATCTCAGGGTGCGCTTTGTTTTTATTCATTATTAATTGTGTGGTTCCCGTCAGCATCCGGCTCGCCGTCTGGTTTTTCTCCTGAGCCTTTATTCCCTTCTACTCCGACCACATTATACTTATCCCCAAGCGTCTCATAAATCTTCTTATCAAGAAACTCAAGGTAGAGATACAGATACTTCATCTTGTCCTGCAAATGCTTCGGCTCAACCGTATTGAACGCCTTGGCGCCCCTGCTATATCCGCTATACATACGAAAAAGCATCAACGCCAGCTTGAAGATCGTATATATAACAGCACCAATGGTGAACTCCTGCGCCAAAGTGAAAACGGGTATCGCCACCAAGATGGCAACCAAAGCAGTAATGGCAATATGCGTCTTACCGACAGTATGCTTTTCAACATACTCCTCACCGGACATCGATACGTTGCCTCTATGGTTTTTGACCTTACCGTCGGTCAGCAGAATGTCGGGAGTAAGATCTATATGCTCAATTTGATTAAGAGCAAACACCCTTGCCGCCTTGGAGGAGGTCTTGACGTTCCTGACTCCGGCAAAAAGCTTCCTCTTCACTCCGCTCTCATCAAGCTTTTCAAGCGGAAACATCGCCTGAAGCTCCTCCAGCGTCTTGCCGTGATACTTTTCTATGTACTCCTTATAATCGATCTTCAGATCCTTGCAGCGGCGCCTCAGATAATACTCGTATTCGACGTCAATCTGCCAATCACAGAACATATCCATAAGAACGATTCCTGCAGTCCTCACCCTGCTTCGAAGCTCAAGATATTCAACGTGAAGCCTTATATAATCGTCGTCAAGCTTTCCGCCCTGCGTTCCGATGTAGGAAGCACATACATCCGCAAGTATGTATAAGGTGACGGACACCACGGCATCACCGATGAACTTGTTCCAGTCTGTGAATATCCGTGCCTCGGTCCAGATAGAGCCGACCACAAGAGCGAGGATCGCGAGCAAAGCAAACGACGCAAAGTTTTCTCCAACACTCTTAGCAAATCGTTTTTGACGTTCATTATGATCCTTCTGCTTAAACCGCTTGTATTCATCCTTGGTAGGACCTTTAAACGTGTCGTTTTTGTTTGTCAGATCATCAAACATCGCTTACCCTCCCGTATTCTTCTTTGGTATGCTCAGACATAGCCTTGCAAAACATCGATACAAGCTCAAGGACGAAGGCAACCGCCGCGCTGATTGCCGCAACCCACAAAACGGCAATAGCATCGTCGATTATCCTTTTCAAACAAACGACTGAAATAAGCATCAGCACCGCCGCCACAAGCACGATCAAGGTGTACGGCAATTTGTTTATAAACTTCTGAACAAGGCTTCGCAGCGCGATCGCGGAGATAATGACCGCAACTATAACGGCAATGCCGGCAAGAGACCACTTCTCCGCGCCAGTGTTGACGTTAGGCGTTACTCGTATGCAAGCGATCGCAAGCGGAACGAAGCAGGACACGATCGATAATGCGAAGGATATGTGCTGCACCCATCTGTAAGCCTTATATCTTTTTTCAAGCTTTTCTCGCGTCACACCTGATCACCGCCTACCGAATCAAGCCCCGACATTGTTTTTTCGATTTTTTCAATGTCCTCGGGCGACAGCTCTGCCTTGAGCGCATCGATTCCCTTGGCGTAAAACAGATCTATAGTAGCCTTGTCCGTGATCGGCATCGCGGTTCTGTCGCACACAAGCTTCAGCATACGCAGATTGTATATTTCCGCCTTGACCATATTGACCCGCTCTTCCGCGCTTGCAGCCTCAAGTCTCTCGATCTTTTCCGTTAGCTGCTCTATGTATTCCTCTTTTTGCTTTATGACTTCCTCAAAAAGCTCCTCCTTCTTTGCCGCTTCTGTAAAGATCTGCTTCAAATCCCCAAGCGTCTGTGAATTTTCAGTTTTGATCTGATCGTTAAGCTTAAGACTTTCGGTCATCCCCCACATTGCTTTTTTCATCGTGGGATTGGTTTTCGCCAAAAGCACGAACACACCGCCGACAATAGCCAATACGGCGCATATCAACACAATAGCGGTTGTCCAGAACTGAATATCCTGCTGGACGTCGTTCTTGAAGCCTACCCACCAAGTGGTCTCTCCAAGATATTCATCACCAACGTCAATAACCGCGTTTATCAATGCTTCTGCTTCTTCAGTGGTGATACCCAACCTTTCCGCAAGCGAGAGTATCGCCTCTGCCTTTGACCCCGACTGCTCAATTACGGATACTATTTCTTCTGCCTCTTCGCTCTGGATCTCAAGATATGTCTCCGAGTTATCGATAAGCTCGGTGTCCTCTGCGGTTTCTGTGACAACGCCCTCACCTGTCGTGTCCTCTGCGGTTTCTGTGACAACGCCCTCATCTGTCGTGTCCGTTGCGCTCGCAGGCAGGGCTGTAACAGAAATCGCGATAAGGATCAATATCGCAATCACTATGATTATTACTTTTTTCATAAATCCTCCTACATTATAGAAATGCCGTATTGCTTTTTAGTTGTTTTGATTTCTTCTTCAAGCTTTTTAAGCTTGTCCCCTTGCTCGTTATAAGCAAGAGCTAAGGCGACGGTAAGCTTGTCCAAAGGGTTGACAACTTGAATAAACCGACCGTTGCGCTGTATCTGACCGCAGTCGTATTTTTTGCCGCCATGCTTTGAGAACTCGATGCGGCTCGTTCCTTGGGGCATATCGTAATCGTTGATAACGACCTTTCCCGAATTGGTCTTGTATGCCTTTTGCTTTGACATACAGGAAACAATATCCGTACTCGATACGCACAGCACCCCCTCATAGCCGACTTCAATTTCAATTTTGTCTCTTACAAGCGGCTCACACTCGGTAATTACGCCAATGCTTCCTACCGCATCCAAGAGGTTAAGCTTCATCTGCTTTCACCCCCCTCTCAGGATATTTAGGAACGTCCTTGTCGGTCTCCTCGTAAGTATACCTGCAAGGAATAACGTCGATCGCGGACGAGTATTCCCTGCCGGTCTCGACTTGACGTATCATCTTGTCGCTATCACTTTCGTGCTTGATAAGCTTGCGACCGTTCTTTTCAAAATTTGTTGTCACTATTGCCATAGTAAACACTCCTATCTTTTTTAATATCTGTTTATTATACTGATAATCATACCAGATGTTGTTAATCAGCATCTAACTCAATTGTAATTGTTCCATCACCGGTTGCTACAAATCTACCAGAATTAGAATCATAAACAACACCGCCAGTCGTATCCATTGTATCTATTCCATACATAGTGTCAATATATAATTCTCCGGTATCGGTATAAACCGTTATCGTTTTAGGATTCATGGTTTCTTTGCCTACCAAATACTCATAATATAATTCATTATCACGTTCGGCACTGTCGTATATGCCAATAAAAGTACTCTGTCCGTTACCAGCATCTGTTGAGAATGTAATCTGTATAGCATATGTGTTCTTAACCACATACTCAACCGCATTACTCTGAACGGAGTTACTATATCCGTCCACTTTGGCAACGACTGTGATTGAATATGTGCCTTCGGGAAGGTCTAACTGTGTAAGATCATAGGTGAGCGTGGGTGTGGGTGCTTCTTCCTCTTGCAACTCGCCATATTGTGAGAGCCAAGCAATTAGTTTGTGGTTGGTTACATCTGTACCGCCTGTAAAGGTAAAAATAAGAGTTTGAGTCGGGTCGTAGATAGCAGCGCCATAACCACCTACCACGCTAACTATATGTTCAGCATCAGTATCGGAGCCCGAATTATATCCAATACCCATTACAATAAATTCGGAAGAATTATGATATACGTTTAGTGTGCCTGTAATTGAAAACGCTCCATACCCCGCTTCAGCTTCCCATCCTGCAGGAACGTTCCACGTTGTATCCGTGAGGTCAGTTACTTTGAGCTGGATTCCGTATGTTTCAAGCCAAGAAATCAGATCAGCGTTTGTTACATCATCGCCACCAGTAAAATTAATACATAACTCATAAGCAGGGTCAAATGCTATATCACCAAACATAAGCATACCACCTCTGCTCTCGACTTCATCCAGGTACGGTGGTCCGCTATAACCTATTCTTAAAATACTAAAATCGGTATTGAAACTAAAAGACGGGCTACTAAAATTAATATTAAAAATACCGTATGATGCAGTAGCATACCACCCACTCGGCACATACCAAGTAGTATTAGTTAAATCTGTAATTGCCATATTAAATCACACTCCTTTAATGGTCGTGAGCAACAAGTGTTAACACATCACCATTATTTAACGTTATTTGTGTTACACCTTCTGAAAACGGTGTTGCATATATCTCACCACCACCATTAATTTTATATCCGCCAGTACCCCATATATATACAACAGGTGATACGGTTAAATTTTGTGAGTCAAGTTCTGTTCCTTCTTTATCGTATAAATGACCATTATCTCTACTTGCAAAATAATCATAGTCGGAACTGCTTGTAGGAGCAGAGTTGAATTTAACATAAGGTGTTTTTATAACATCTAATGTTGCACCCAATTCACCACACAATGTAATATTTACCGTGTTAACTTTCTCAACCGTCGCCTTAACCTCACCGTCAACGAGAATATCATAGCTAGTCGCCGCTCCTACTTCATCATAGATGTTTAAGGTGGTGTCGGATATTTCAATGGTTGGTGCGGGTAAGGGATACGGCAATATATAGTCGGCGTAATATGCCCAGTTGGTGTCGGCTATCCATTCGTCATAAAGCGAAGCGGGAACAATGATCTGCGTTTCTTCGCCTACGGACATGTATTCAGCGTCACTCGAAAGCTGCACAACGTCGGTGCATTTGCTGAAGTCGTATGTGGGAGAGCCTTGTATATTATAAAAAGCTAACCCATCAATTTTTCGCGGTGTCTCAACAAATGAAATATATTCAAGAGACAGCTCGGAGAGCGCAAAGCCATCTGCATGGTAATAATTCACTATTTTTCTCAACGATGAGCCATGAAAGCCGCCATAACCGTCCACTCCACATTCAAGTGTCACCCCGCTTTCGGGCAGTACCAGAGTGTCGATCACCGGGTCGTCAACGAATGCATCCCCGGATATTGCGGTAATTCCGTCGGGTATTACTATCACGCTGTCGGTACAGCTTCCGCGACCGATTACCTTCGTTCCGTCAAGTCTCAGCCCACTGGCAGTCTGGATATATTTACTATGCACTTGATAATAATAGTCGTTTGCTTCTTCTTTACTGCTAAAGAACTTTATAAACGCCACATCTATGGAAAATTCACGGTTAGATGCAGTGCTGTCGAAGTAGTCATATCTCAACTTACGGCAAAC
>JAZNII010000081.1:0-4880 GCA_045577415.1 Eubacteriales bacterium | reverse complement strand
AGAGGTAGTACTTATCGGACTCCCGTTTGCCGGGGTTCTTTGAGGAGAAGGTGACGGGGATAAAATACTTCTCGGGGTGCTCGGTGCTGTCCTTTATGTATGCGTCGAGGTCTTTTCGCAGGACGGTGTAGCGTCGGGTTTTCTTGCCGGAGTCCTTGCAGGGGATCATTCCGTTTTGAAGCATCCACGCGCACTTGCGTTTGCTGATATGTAAGATATTGCAGATCTGTTCGGCGGAGAGCTTTTCGCCTTTCTTTGTTTTATTCGTCATGGCTCATCCTCTCCCGCTGACGCCTTTACCATGCGGTTTCGTCGTCGGTGGTGGCGGCGAGGTAATCGATAAAGTCGGCTTTGCTGATCAGCCACTTTCCTCGGTAGGCATATGCGATGAGCTTGCCCTCGTTGATCGCCGCGTGGATGCTGTTCTTGCTCACGTGGATCAGCCTTGACGCTTGGAGCGCGGTGATCACGTCAGGGCATTTGCGGAGTAGGTGCTCCAGCCCTTTTATCTTTTCTTCGGTTGTCATCGTATGACTCCTTTCTGCTTTGTCAGCACAAAGGATATCACAAAGAAACGCAAAGTCCAGAGAGAATCGGAGAGCTATTGAAATATTGCAGAAAATATGATATAATGTGTCATCAAGATATTATTTGGTTGGGATAATCTTATGGGACTTCGAAGCTTTTTTCATAAAATCAAAATAGGCTTTACGCGAATGGGCGAGTCTTCAATTCCGTATACCACGCAGGCAAAAAAGTACGGTGATTGGGGCGAGGATGAATTCGTCTATGCTATTGAGTCGCGTTTGCCTGGCTGCAAAATAAAAAAGAATATTATTATTCAAACCTCAGAAGGAAATGCCGAGATCGACTGTTTAATACTCTATAAAAACAAGTTATTTGCAATAGAGGTCAAGTGCTGGAAAGGTCAGCTCGTTGAACGTGACGGAGACTTCGTTCAGTATAAGCGAGACCGCTGGACAGATGAAATACATACCAAGATTCATAAGTCTCCTTTTAAGCAAATCAGACGAGCGATCTATTTACTAAGAAAAGAAAATCCCGAAAACGCATGGGTCAATTCCGTAGTCTTTTTCGAAGAAGCCGACCGTATTGAAGGTGATAGCGACAGCGTATGGTTCGATGACATTGATGATCTTACCTACCACATTCAAAATGACGGAAAAGTATCTTGGAGTAATAATGCGGAAAGGTTTTTTGACAAATGCATTGCTGCCGATTATCTTTACTGCAATTCTTGGGGCAAATCGTTACACTGCATTATCTGTGACGAATCGTTGCGCTTTACAACGCCGGAAGGTGTACTTACTCGAAAAGGTATTGATTCGATCTCAATCGTTCACCACTGGTCTTATGATGAGCTGAAAATCAAAACGGTTAGCGGACGAGTTTTTTTCGTTAACCGAGAAAATGATTATATCGTTGTAAACGACAACGGATACAAATACAGATACGCGCTTTGTAAATTGGATTACATTAAGTTGGGATAAAAGTGACCACCCGTCCCTCCCACCTTGAGAAAGCCGTGCATTTTTCTCGGAAGGGGCAATAAAGCGGTCACTAATTGGCTAAAATTTGCGGAAATTAGGGATAGTGAGGGACAGAAAGAGCATCTTTGACAGCTGCTCGAAATCAGTTTGGGAGCAATCCCGCTCTCTGCGCCAAAGTACTGCAGTTCCAACGAATTGCGGTATTGATTTTGTTTATAACAGTTTCAAATATAATAAATATTCGGAGTGAAATATGAGCGATAACAAAGAAATGCTCGGCACAGCACCGATCGGTAAACTGCTGTTTAAATTAGCGGTTCCGACGGTAGTTGCCCAGCTTATCAATATGCTATACAACATCGTTGACCGCATTTATATCGGTCACATGCCGGGCGACGGAAGTCTTGCGCTTACGGGTGTCGGCGTATGTATGCCGATTATTATGATTATCTCGGCATTCGCTGCACTGATTGCCTCGGGCGGTGCGCCGAAGGCGTCTATTGCGATGGGAAAAGGAGATAATCATTCCGCTGAAAAAATTATGGGCGGTTGCTTTTCTCTGCAACTTATCATTTCCGCTATCCTGACCGCCGTTTTACTGATTTGGAACAAGGATCTGCTTTTGATGTTCGGTGCAAGTGAAAACACTATCGGTTATGCCACCGATTATATGAACATTTACGCCATCGGTACGGTTTTTGTTCAGTTAACTCTTGGTATGGGTGCGTTTATCACCGCACAGGGCTACACAAAAATCAGCATGATCACGGTACTTATAGGCGCGGTCAGCAATATTATACTTGATCCGATTTTCATTTTTGGGTTCAATATGGGTGTTAAAGGTGCGGCGCTTGCTACTATTCTTTCTCAAGCCATCTCTTGCGTTTGGGTGTTGCTGTTCCTTTGCGGCAAGAAGACTTATTTAAAACTCAAGAGACAAAATTTTCTCATAGACGGAAAACTCGTTTTTCCTTGTATCGCACTTGGAACGGCAACCTTTATTATGCAAAGCAGTGAGAGCGTTATTTCGGTTTGCTTTAATTCTTCGCTCTTAAAATACGGTGGTGATATTGCCGTTGGTGCTATGACCATCCTTACAAGTGTGATGCAGTTCGCAATGTTACCAATGCAAGGGATCGCACAGGGCGCACAGCCGATTTTGAGCTATAACTTCGGTGCTAAAAATGCCGGGCGTGTGAAGAAAACCTATAAGCTTTTGCTTATATCCTGCCTTACTTACTCATTTGTTATTTGGAGCGCCATTATGCTGTTCCCGCAAGTGTTTGCAGGAATATTCACACCTGACACGGGGCTCATTGAATTCACTGCAACAGCACTGCGAATTTATTGCGGTGTTATGTGTATCTTCGGCATTCAGATCGCCTGCCAGATGACATTTGTGTCTATCGGCAACGCACCTTGTTCCATTATCGTTGCCATCGTTCGCAAGTTCGTTTTACTCTTGCCGCTGATCTTCATTATGCCGCAATTGGTAACCGACAAAACAATGGGCGTTTATACGGCAGAACCGGTTGCCGATGTGATAGCCGTAACCTTTACCGCTATCCTTTTCACCATTCAATTTAAGAAGGCATTAAAGTCTTTAACAATAGAAAACTCAAAGGAGACAGTACAATGAAAATTGCAGTAACTTACGAAAACGGACAGATCTTTCAGCACTTCGGTCACACAAAGCAATTTAAGATCTATACCGCGGAGGATAGAAAAATCATAAACAGTGAAGTAATTGATACAAGCGGCAGCGGTCAGCACTTGCAGGACTTCTTTCCTCACTCGGCGTGGATGCACTTATTTGCGGTGGAATCGGCGGCGGTGCACAGATGGCGTTAGCTGAGGCAGGCATCAAGCTTTACGGTGGAGTAAGCGGGGATTGCGATGCCGCAGCCAATGCGTTGATTAGCGGCACGCTCAGTTTTAATCCCAACGTAAAGTGCAGCCATCACAACCATCACGGTGAGGGCGGCGACCACGGTTGCGGACATAACTGTCACTAAACAAAAGTTTTTCCAAAAAATCAGCACGCCTTTTTCCCACGTCATCTTCCGCGAGATGCCGAAGGTGACCGACTTTATCTCCCTTGCTTTGCTCCAAGGATGAGTCGATTTTTAAGAAAAAAAGAATAGGCGGTATACGTGGGTAACGTATGGTGTTGAAAACCGTTCGATATTGTAGCGATTTCAAAAATGTGATATAAATCAAATGAACAAAAAGAATTTGACAAAGGAGGTAAGCCAATGGAATGGGTAATTACATTTGCGATTTGCTTTGCGGTATTTTTTGCGATAGGGATTAAATTATTTTGGAAAAAGAAGTGAGCAAATTCCAATAGGTCGAACAGTTAGGAAAATAAGAATTTAACAAAGGGGTGTGATTGTATGAAGTCAATTAAAACAATAGCCGTTCTACTAACGCCGATTTTAGTATTTGCCATTTTGCTTATTCCTTACCGCTTGGTCAATCAGCATTTTATTGTCGATTGGCTGGGGTGCGGCTGCCCCGTGATAGATGAAGCGGGCAATATGGTTGAAAACAACTTTAATGCCAACGATTTTACTGCATTATTTTGGTTGTTTATCTCTATTTGCGTTACTGCAATTTCCGTGTTTTTATCAAAAAGAATACCGAAAGAAAAAATATGGCTTAGAGTGCTATATGTTGTCGGTATGTTGTTACTATCGCTTTTAATAACATACCAATTCTATCAAATGATGATGTGGAAGTAACCAATTCCAATATGTCGAACAGTTAGGAAAATAAGAATTTGACGGAGTGTATAATGAGCAAAAAATTAACCGAAATGAGTTTAGAAGAACTGTGGCAGTTGTTTCCTATCATTTTAACAGAACATCAAGAGTGTTGGAAAGAATGGTATTTGGAAGAAGAAACCCTGTTAAAGAAAGTTCTTCCAAAAGTCCAAAGGATAAGTAATATAGGAAGTACCGCGATTTCTTCCATTTGGGCAAAGCCTGTTGTTGATATTCTCGTGGAAGTTCTCAAAGAAAGCAACTTGTTTGATTATAAAGATTTGATTACAAACAACGGCTATATTTGTATGTCGCAAAGCGAAGATAGAATTTCTTTTAATAAAGGATATACCGAAAATGGATTTTCCGAGAAAGTATTTCATTTGCATTTAAGATATGCAGGGGATAACGATGAATTGTATTTTAGGGATTATCTTATCGAGTTTCCCGATATAGCAAAAGAGTATGAAAAATTAAAGATTTCTTTATGGAAAGAATACGAGCATAATCGAGATGCTTATACAAACGCAAAGACCGAGTTCGTAAAGAAATATACTGAAAAAGCGAAATCAATTTATGGTAATAGATACTAACAAATTCCAAT
>JAZNII010000080.1:0-3274 GCA_045577415.1 Eubacteriales bacterium | reverse complement strand
GAAAAGAGGGGACAAAAGCCTTTCTTTTTCTCCACCCTCTTCTGTTTATGGTATGAACATTTAGAATTCAACAACTTCCGGTGCCGCGGTAAAGGAACTGAATGTAGCCACCGCATTTTTCAGATACAGAACTTGTGTGTTGGCATCATGTTCATCATACATGGCACGAAGATTGCTGTATTCATCCAGCATGGACTTCTTTGCTTCCACCCGATCGTCCTCTACCAGTTCCGCGGCAATCCGAAGCCATGCACCATCCTTGAATGCGCAGATCTCAGCCTTGGGATTGGCAAGAAGCTGCTTTGATGTGGGCTTGACCTTGCCGGTCTGAATGTAGAGTTTATCCTCGAAAATATGTGCCGTGCCGAAGGGACGGACACGGGGCTGATCTCCCTCAACGGTTGCAAGGTAGTAAACACCTGCGTTTTTCAAAAAATCACATACACGCTTCATAACTTTTCTCCTTTTATCTTTTTTTATATTTCAAAACGAGATTGCCATTTTCTTTGTCCGCGCTAACAAGTTCAAAGTTCGCAATATCCGAAACCATAAACAGCGGCTTGCTGTCCTTTCCTGCTACCATTGGAGCGACTACAAGGCTGAGTTCATCAACCGCGCCTGCTCTTTCAAATGCACCGTTGATGATGCTACCGCCCTCTAAAAGCAAAGTGTTGCAACCGATGATATTCTTCAGCTTGAACAAAGCAAGCTCCACGTCAATGGAGTCCGCGCCTGCGAAGATATACGGGATCTCCATTTCTTCCAGATAGCCAAGATAACGCTCGTCAACCTGTTCTGACAGCACCTCGATGATCTGCGCACCGTCATATCCGGGATCACCGTCGGGATCGATGATTTTATTCGACTTCCATCCGAGCTTGCCGTGTGTGTCGAAAGCCACGGCATAAAATCCGCTTAGATCGTCCACGATAAAATCCATCTTTTTATCCATATCGTGATGCACGGGCTTATACTGACTCAAATCGGGATACCAACCGCCTGTGAAGCTACCTTCCATCGTAACACGGCCGCAAATAAATCCGTCGGCTTTCAGTTCTCTGTTCAGACGGTAATAGATCTCGGTTGCTTCAGCACACTCCGGCTGAAACAGAAAGTCGCCCGTGACTTTTCCGTCGATACTCGTTACCATGTGACATATTATGTATGGTCTATTCATTACAACACCTCGTCAAATTGTAATTTGGTTTTCAAGCGTGAAAAGGACATCTCGTACCTATGCATTGATTGTTCTGCTTTGAGTGTACGCACCTGATCTCCGCAAGCTCCATTTCTACGCCGAGGTGCTCTTTTGCAAACTCAACGGCTTTGATGATGGATACGTAGGAATCGCGCTTACAGCAACGTGGGCCGCCAACCTCGCCGATTGCACCGAGAGCTGCTGAAGTCATCTTGTTGGATAATCCCCACGCCTCGTTTGCAAGAGGTGTCGAGCCTGTGACGATTGACACGAACATACCTGCGCTCACGCCTGCGCCGCAAGCACCCCAAAATCCACACGCACCGCCGGGGACTTTCTTTCCTCGTGCCTGCATCTCCGAAAGTGCTTTTACAAGGTCTATTTCACCGCCTGCATTCTTGTATGCGGTGAGAAGTGCCGAGCCGACCATCACGTGATGCTCGGGGCCGTGCATATGGCAGAACGGCAGAGCCATCAACTTTTGAACAATCTCAATGGGATTATTCGAGCTTTCGGCAAGGCATACTCCTATAATGCTATCCATTCCTTGTGTGTGGCATTCGTTACATATGTAATGACCGTTCTCGCAAGCGGTTTTACTGTTTTCTTTTTTGTGGCAGATGGCGCATTCCATCAGCTCATCGTTTTCTAAATATTTCAGCGGCGCACCGCATATCAAGCATTCGTCTTTCATAATTAACCTCAACAAATTCTGAATTTCCGATGAGTTTATTATATCATATTTCTATGAACAATTCAATCATTTTACAAGCTTAGGTGATTGAACTATTCACATTTTTGTGGTATAATGTATCTACAAGCCTCGGCTTGAATATTTTTATCGGAGTGTGCTTTTTGAAAAACACCAACCTTTTGGAGATTGTACTGTAAACGAGAGGTTTGCAAATACATTCTCAGCATTCCTCTCGTACCTGAGCGTCAACAGAAATGAAAGGATTAAAAAATGAACAATTTGACGATACGTTTAGAAACCGAAAAAGATTATAGAGCAGTAGAAAATTTGACACGCGAGGCGTTTTGGAACGTCTATAAGCCGGGTGCAGACGAGCACTATTACGTGCATATGATGCGAAATCATCCCGACTTCATCCCCGAGCTTGCATTCGTGCTTGAAAAGGACGGCGAGATCATCGGCAACATCATGTACACAAAGGCATGGCTTGAGGACGAGCATGGCGATAGGAAGGAAATCCTTTCCTTTGGGCCGCTTTGTGTTGCTCCCGAGTATCAAAGGCAGAAGCTCGGCAAGTTGCTGATTGAGCATTCATTCGAAGTAGCACGCAAAATGGGCTACGATGTGAACATCAATTTCGGCAATCCGGGCAACTACGTGAGCCGTGGATTTGTGAGCTGCAAAAAGAAGAACGTCAGCTTTGTGGTTGACGGCAACTTCCCTACCGCCCTGCTCGTAGCAGAGCTTGTTCCGGGTGCGCTTGACGGCAGAAAGTGGATGTATATCCCCTCCACCGCCGCCGACTGTTGCGAGGATACTGCTGCCGTCGAAGCCTTTGACGCGACATTTCCACCGAAAGAAAAGAAGTGGATGCCGAGCCAAGAGGAGTTCTATATCTATAGGCATTCTTCGGTAGTTCGCTGAACGTAAAATTAGCCTCTGAGAAGTCGAGAGATTTCTCAGAGGCTTTTTCTTTGTTTATTGCTCCCAAATATTTGGGGAGCGGAAATGAGAATTTAAGGCCTTGACAAAGTTCTGATTCTAAGTTACAATACGACACCAGCGGAAGAAGAAAAAGCCCTTGAGATGGGAGTTCGCTTCCCTGCTCTCAAAGGCTTCTGACCACATGGCTTGACCACGCGGTTTTGGTTCTGTATGACCACATATTTCGGTCGGCTGCTTTCGGCCTGACCACATCGTGTTTTGTTTTTCTGCTTTTTGCGGCTGCTACCGCCCACCTGTGCTTTGACCGATTTTGAGGTGACCACATTTTTATTTTCGAGGTGCGAGTTTTGACCACATTCTTGACCATAGTGCGGTGTGGACTACATGGAAACAGTAGTACACAAGAGCATGAAAATGTACGGTTTAGTTGACAGAAT
>JAZNII010000079.1:0-10012 GCA_045577415.1 Eubacteriales bacterium | reverse complement strand
AAAAATCGGAAATTTTACGTATTTTGACAGAAAAACCACCCCTCAAAAGCCTTGAAGGGTGGTTGAGATTATTTTGGTTTGTATTGGCTTATCCGCAAACTGCAAGCCTGTTTTAAGACATCGCCTCTGCCATTTCGGGGGTGTCGTCGGCGTCCTTGTTGATCTCCTCGGGGTCAACGAAGGTGGGGACGGCTTCCTTGATAGCGTTTTTGATCTCGGGAGAGGCTATATCGTCTTTGGTCTTCTTAACGACGTTCGCCAAAGCCGAAAGCCTTGCGTCGATCTCCTCGCGACTGAGAGGCGCGTCGTTTTCAATGAATATCATATTGTTAGTCGTCTTTGTAAGAGCTTCGGTCTTGATGAGCAGCTCCTCGTAAAGCTTTTCTCCGGGACGCAGACCGATCTCCTCGATCTTTATATCCACACCCGGCTCATAACCCGAAAGCTTTATCATGTTGAAGGCGAGATCATAGATCTTGATAGGCTTGCCCATGTCAAGCACGAACAGCTCTCCGCTCTTTGCCATAGCGCCCGCCTCCATAACAAGCTGGCTTGCCTCGGGTATGGTCATAAAGTAACGGATTATACGCTTGTCCGTGATCGTTACGGGGCCTCCCTGCTCTATCTGATGCTTAAAGAGCGGTATGACAGAGCCGTTAGAGCCGAGAACGTTACCGAATCTCACCGCGGCAAACGAGGTCGCGCTGTCCTTGCGGCTTTGAACGATCATCTCGCACATACGCTTGGACGCGCCCATGATATTGGTGGGATTGACCGCCTTGTCGGTGGAGATAAGGATGAATTTTTCAACTCCGTACTTTTCAGCCGTGTCGGCGGTATTTTTAGTTCCGAAGATGTTATTTTTGATAGCCTCGCATCCGCTATGCTCCATAAGAGGAACGTGCTTGTGAGCCGCGGCGTGGAATACTATCTGGGGTCGGTAATAATTGAAGATAGAATCAAGACGATCTACGTCTCTTACCGAAGCTATCTCTACACAAAGGTCGAGACTGTCTCCGTATTTTCTTACAAGCTCCTGCTGAATGTCGTAGGCGTTGTTCTCGTATATGTCGACTACGATCAGCTTTCTTGGCGAGCATTTTGCTATCTGACGGCAAAGCTCGCTTCCGATCGAGCCGCCTCCGCCCGTGATAAGCACTACCTTATTATAATAATAGCTTGCGGTCTGGATATTGTTTATCTTCAAGGGTGAACGGAAAAGCAGATCCTCGATCTCAAAATTGCGTATCTCGATCTTTTGCGCGCCTCTTTCGCTCTCGTCACGCTTGAAATCCTTTACGGGAATGTCGTATACCTTAAGCTTGCAGGAGGTCTTGCTGTAAAACTCGAATATTCTTGTGGCAGTATCGTTATCCATTTCCGAAATCGCGATGAAAATTTCCTTTACATCGTGTTTCTTAATAACGTCGTAGATATTCTCGTCCTCGGGATATATGGTGATGCCGCCTATGTTGTTTCCGCACTTCGCAGCGCTTTTCTCGATAAACATCACGGGCTTGTAGACCGAGTGAGGCTTGTAAAGCAGCTCGTTGGCAAGCATAGCGCCAAGCTGTCCCGCGCCGACGATGGCGACGTTTATCAGTCTCGTCTCGGAATGATCGAAGCCGCGGCTTTTTATTTTATACAAAATACGGTAAGTATATCTGGACGAAAGCTCAAGAATGAGATATAACGAGGTTATGATTACGAAAAACCAAACCCCCTCGTATATCCTGCAAAGCCAAGAGAAGCCTACCGCCGCAACGCAGCCCGCAATATCCGAAATTATCATTTTAAGATAATTCAGAGTTCTTGTGTATCTCAGAACCGAACCGTAAACGCCGAGAGCAAATCTTGCCACAAGGATGGAGAGAAACAGTATTCCCGAGTTTGCCAAAAAGCTGTAAAAATCGTATTTGATCGATTGATCTAATAGCAAGTTGGCAAGATAATATCCGGCGGCGATCAGGACGAAGCAAAACAGGTCGAAGCAAAGCAGTATCAGCTTTCGTATCTTTCCCGCCAAAAAACTCTTAATATTCATTAAAAATTGACCTCTTTATCTCAATTTTTGCCGTGTAACTTATAAATATTATAACATCGTGAGGAGAATTTGTCAATATCGGTGTAAGTTTTTGTGTAAAACGCGAGTTTTCCAATTTTTACATAACGAAAAAAACCGCACGGCGATCTGTTATCGCGGGGCTTTAAGAAATAATTTCCAAATAAAAGTTGAATATTTTTCACCTTGATTACAAATAATATCCTTGCCGAATAAAAATAGGTCATTATAGCTCGAAGAACAGAAATGCTTAAGGAGAATTATTATAGATGAAAGCAACCGGAATAGTAAGAAGGATAGACGACCTCGGACGCGTCGTTATCCCTAAAGAAATAAGAAGAACAATGAGAATACGCGAGGGAGACCCTCTGGAAATATTTACCGACCGCGACGGTGAGGTCATTTTTAAGAAATATTCACCTATTGGCGAGCTGACCGCATTCGCGGCGCAGTACGCGGAAACTCTGCACAAGACCTGCGACCTCTCGGTGGTCATCTGCGACCGAGACAGCGTGGTAGCCTCTGCGGGAGTTTCCAAGAAGGAGTACACCGACAAGCCCCTTTCCGAAGAGCTTGAAACGCTTATGGAAGCGAGAAACCTTTACGTTCGCCGTGACGGCGATCAGAAGATCTCTCCCCTGCGCGACGGCGGCAGTCACTTTGTCAGCTGCGCCATGCCGATCATCAGCGAGGGAGACATAGTTGGATGCGTAGCTGCCCTTGCCCCCTCTGATAGCGAGACCCAGCCCGAGGCGGTTGAGCAGAAGCTGGTGCAGACCGCGGCAAGCTTCCTTGGCCGTCAGATGGAGAGCTGATAGACGATCAATCAAAAAACGGAGCGTTTGCTCCGTTTTTTATATGAATATCATCTCGTCCAGCCCTCGCCGTTTATCTCGTGAGCCTGATGAATGGTGACAAAGGCGTTTTTATCGTTTTTGTTTATGGTATTGAGAATTTCGGAATATTGATTGACCTTAAATGACACCATGAGCATTTTTTTGCTCTTTCCCGTATATCCGCCCGTAACGTCGATGATCGTGGAGCCTCGGTCGATCTTTTCTATGATCTCCTTGTTTATCTCCTCATATTTGTCGGTGATTATATGGGCGATGAATGAACGTGAGCTGCCAAGAAATACCTTGTCTACCATCAGAGCCGAAACGAAAGCCGACAGTATGCCAAGCAGCGATATGATGAAGTTCTGTATAACGAACATTCCGCACAGCACGATCGCCGCGTCTATGATGAAGAATACCACCGAGCTTTTCGCGCGCTTGAATATCTTGCATACGGTGAACGCTATAATGTCCACGCCGCCCGTAGATCCGCCGCCGAGGAAGGTGAGCGCGCATCCCGATCCGACGCAGACACCGCCCAAGAGAGTGGCGAGAATAAGAGCTACGTCACCGTGAGCGTCATATCCTTTAAGATAGAAGAATCCGCCCAACACCGAGGGGTCTGCAAGACGCATAAAGATCGACACTCCGATAGGATAAACCACCGTTGATATGAGGGTCTTGAACGCGAAAGAGCGTCCCAGCACAAAAAGTCCTACGAAGAAAAGCGCCCAGGTAATTATAGAAATTATTACGTCAAGGGTAAAAAACCCAAGCGCGGGAATATATTCGGATATGACATGGTCAAGGACGATCGCCATTCCCGATACTCCTCCCGCCACAAGATCAAACTGCAAGAGAAAGACCGACGTTCCAAAGGAAAGCACGAGCGTCCCGAGAACGATAAGGCATATATTTTTCAGGGTCGTAAGCACTTCGGATCGGCTGAGCTTTATTTTCATATTACACCTCAAAGCTTATCAAAAAATATCAAGAGCCGTCGCAAGGATCCGCTCTGCTACCTCGTCGGGTGTTCCCGAAGCGTCGATAACAGCGATCTTCTCCCCTCTTGCCCTGAGCTTTTCGAAAACATCGAAAAACATAGCGCGTGTCCTCGTCAGATAGTCAAGGTTTTCGTATATCTCGGTCTGCTCTCCCCTGTTTCCGATACGCTCAAGACTTTTTTCGGGAGTAAGATCGAGAAAGATACAAAGGTCGGGGGTACGGATGCTTTGGTTTTCAAGATTGAGAGATGCCACGGTCTCGTATCCCAGCACCGAACCCTGATATGCAAGAGACGAGTAATAATATCTGTCGCTTATGACCGTGTAGCCGTTCTTCATCATACCTTCGATCCCGCTTTCGGGATCGGTATTGTGAAGCGCGCGGTCACGGGCGAACATTTCCGCCATTTCGAGAGGCGTTTTCGCGATCTTGCCGCCCAGAGCGGCTCTGATCTCTCTGCCCGAAGGCAGATCGGTAGGCTCGGCGGTGGTCTTACAGGCAATTCCACGCTTTTCAAGAGCGAGATGCAAAAGATTTATCTGCGTGGTCTTGCCCGCGCCGTCGATGCCTTCAAAAACTATAAATTTCGGTTCTTTATTCATAATATATTATCTCCAAAAGAGAGCTGTAAAATCAAAAATTATTTTTCTCTCCAGACTATCGGGGAGAAAAGCAAAAGAATGGGGAATATTTCAAGTCTGCCAAGCAGCATATCAAGAACTAACACTATCTTTGACACCCAGGTCAGATCAGCAAAATTTCCTGCAGGTCCCACGTCGCCGAGTCCGGGACCGATATTGTTTATGCATGCCGCTACCGCCGAGAAGGTGGTCTCAATGGTCTTTCCGTCACAGATCGCGATAACAAGGAAGGACGCAAAGAAGATCAGCACGTAGGCGACCATATAAGCGAAAACTCCGCGCACCGTGTCGTTGTCCACGCTCTTTTTCTCGAACATTATCTTCTTGACGCGTCTGGGCTGTATCATGTATCTGATCTCCGACCAGGTACTCTTGAACGCGATAACTATTCGGCTTATCTTGATGCCTCCGCCCGTGCTTCCCGCGCAGGCACCCACGAACATAAGCATAAGAAGAACGGTTTTTGAGGCGTTAGGCCATAGGTTGAAATCATCGGTTGCGAATCCCGTGGTTGAAATGACGGTCGATACTTGGAAAAACGCGTTACGGATACCGTCGCTCAAATTGTCGTAGAGAGGAAGAGTGTCCGAAAGAATGTTGTATGCAACAAATGCCGCTGCGGCAACAACGATACCTACGAACCAGCGAAGCTCCTCACTGAAAAGCGCGGCAAGCGCCTTTCCGGATATGATAAGATAAAAGAGATTGAAATTTATACTGAATATCAGCATAAACACCGCGATCACCCAAACACAGTATTCGGGATATGCAACTTGACTTCCCGAGAAGGTAGCCATACTGTCGCTCCAGATAGCAAAACCGCCCGTTCCCGCGGTGGAAAACGAGGTGCAGAGCGATTCGTAAAGATCCATTCCGCCGAAAAGGAGAAGCACCGTCATAACGGCGGTCAAGGCAATATAAATGCCGTACATTATCGCCGCGGTCTTTCTGACGGTGGCAACTATCTTGTCCACCTTAGGGCCGGGCATCTCGGCTCTCATTATATGCACGAGACGGGATGACTTCATATCCTGCTGGGGCATTACCGCAAGGACGAACACAAGAACTCCCATTCCTCCTATCCAGTTGGTAAAGCTGCGCCAGAAAAACACTCCTCGAAGACCCATTGACGGATCCGCGGGCGCCCATAGCTTTGCGTAGTCTGCCGATGCCAGAACGCTTGCTCCCGTGGTGGTAAATCCCGAGACCGTCTCAAAATAAGCGTCGACGGGGTTGGGGATAAGTCCCGAAATGATAAAGGGCAGACAACCGAACGCAGACATTATTATCCACGAAAGTCCGACCACCACGAAGCCGTCCTTGACGCTTAATGCGTTATTGGCGGGTTTTTTCAGAGAAAAGAGTACGCCAAGCAGGAAAAGCGCACCCATAGGGATGAGAAATGCGTGAAGCATTTTAAATTCGCCGTATATCAGCGACGCGACGAGGGGCAGTATCATAAGCGCGCCCTCGGCAAGCAAAAGCTGACCGACGATATATCTTAACATTTTGTAATTCATGGTAAATGTCCTACTTTTTACGCAAAAGTGTCTTCCAGATCGCAGAGCTGGGTGTTGGTGGTTAGGATTATTACGCTGTCGCCCACTTCAAGAGTGGTAGAGCCGTGAGCGTAAATGACGTTTCCTTCGCGAATGACAGCCGCGATAAGCAGATTTTTCTTCCACTTGATGTCTTTGAGCGGCTTTCCTACCGCGTTGAAATCCTCCGCAACGTCAAATTCAAGTGCCTCTACGCGATTGTCCGCGATCTTGTGGAGCGACTTGATACCGCTCTTGCTTCCCCTCTCGCCCGTGTTGGCAAGGCCTCTGAGATAGCGAAGCACCTTTGCGATTATCAGATATTGAGGAGTGATGTTAGAGTCGACACCCGCGTCCTCGGAAAGCTTTACGTAGGTTGGAGACGCTATCTTGGCAATGACCTTTTTAACTCCCTTGGAGTTTGCGAACATAGAGATTATCAGGTTGGTCTGATCGTTTGCGGTCATTATGACGCAAGCGTCGGTACTGTCGATTCCCTCCTCGTCGAGAAGATCGGGATCGGTAGCGTCACCGTGTATTATCGTGGTCTTGGGGAAAAGCTCAGCAAGCTGCTCGCAGGCATTGGCATTTTTTTCAATTATTTTCAGCTTGTAGCCGTTGCCAAGCTGAGCCGCGAGGTAACGGGATATACGTCCGCCGCCGATAAGCATAACTCTCTTTATCTGCTTGCCTACAAGACCGATCTTAACGAACAGATCGTTTACGTCCTGACGTGAGCCTGCAAGCGAAATGCTGTCGCCCGCGTTTATGACGAAATCACCGCCTGGGATAAAGACCTGCTCTCCCCTGACTGCGGCGCAGATAAGAGCGTTGGTGTTGTACTTGTTTTTGAAATCCTTCAAGGGCAGACCGACAAAGGGGTGACCCTCGCCGATATGTATCTCTGCGATCTCGACCTGACCTCTCGCAAGCTTTTCGAGCTTCATTGCCGCAGGGAAGCGTATCAGTCTTGCCGCCTCTCTTGCCGCCTCATGCTCGGGGTTGACTATCATGTCAATACCGAGATTTTTACTCATAAAGGACATCTGTTTGAGATAGCGGGGATCGCGCACGCGCGCTATTGTGTGCTTTGCGCCAAGCTGCTTTGCCACCATACAGCAGAGCAGATTCAGCTCGTCTCCGGGGGAGACGGCGATAACCATATCGCTCTCAGGCACTCCCGCGTCCTTCTGAACGTCGATCGACGCGCCGTTGCCCGTGACACCGAATACGTCGTATTTATTTACAACCGCGTTTACCGTGGCAGCGTCCTCGTCGATAACGGTTACGTTGTGACCCTCGGAGCATATAGCACCGACCAGCGTATCTCCTACCGAGCCGTTTCCGATAACTACAATTTTCATTGCATTATATAGCCTGGCTTTTGCAGGCAACCTCTTTTTGCAGAATTTAACAATTATAGTATAACATATATAAAATTAAAAATCAATAATATTTTGAAAAAAGGCACTTTAAGTCGGTCATGATCGGCGGTATTGACATATATTTAAAATTATTGTATAATTAATAACACAGGATATAAAATCCAAAAGTTCGGCATATTGATTATTTAGTTGAAAATTCTGATAAAGGAGTTAATTAACAAAATGAAAAGGAAAAAGATTGCAAGATGCCTTGGAGCAGGTTCTATTGCAGTGATTTCGATAGTATTTGTTGCAATAGTTGTTTTTGCGTTGAGCTATATGTTTACTCATCCATTGTCTGGAGGCTATTATATCTTTCAAAATATTAGTGAATGCGAACAGTTAATACCTAATGACCAATCAGGTGTAACGGTTGATAGGTACGATTCGCCCGATAAGGACACAAATTTAAACGGATTGCTTTATAAAGAATTTTGGGGAATGAATTTAAGTTCCGATGAAATTGAATACGAGATATTCGCCTACGAATTTGAAGACTCCGACTCCGCACTGAAATATTATGTAAACGAAACCGGACAAAACAGTTATTTGAATAAATTACCGTTAAGTATGGATGATGAGAACAAGCTCTTTTCTGCGTCTAAAGGTATTCCTTCATATCGTTTAATTGTTATATATAAAAACAGAGCGTATAAAGTGATCTCACCAAGCAAATATGCAGATTCTGTAAACGAGTTGTTGGCAAGCATCTTTTCACAAAAGGTATTCGAATAAAGAGATTATGAAAAACAACCAATTATTTAAACAATTCATAGCTGAAGCGGAGACTGGGCTTAATCGTGTTGTCTGCATGTTTGAACTTATGAATTATGTCGAAGAATGGCACATGCAAGTTTTAAAAGTTATCTAAGACTTGGTTTGAAAAATCTATGATAAAGAATCATGGTTTTGAAGAAATAGAGGAAATATATTAGTCTCTTGCATATCATTAAAGTGTTGGTTAGCAATTCATAAACAACGTTATATTGAGCTACCACACAATTATACTTTTATTTGAAGCAAAGGAATAAACTATATGCAATGCAAATTTCTCCTGTGGCTTCAAATAAGGCCTTTTCACAAGGAGAAGGGTTAATTCCCTGCTCCTCCTCTTGTTTTAGCCAACTATATACTTATGATAACTATGGGAAAACGGAGTCGATAAAGGCGGGAGATAATACCCTTGCCACTTATACCTACAACACCTATAACGGCAAGAGCAACGTATTGAGCAAAAAATATCGCTATGCAAAACAAAAAGCTTCACCGAGGGGAATCCCTTTTGGTGAAGCTTTTTTCACGCATATTTTACAACTCAAACGGCAATAATGCAGACCGTCCGAAAAAGAGAGATTTAAGAGCTGCTTTTTACGCGTCCGTCCATTCCCAGAAGCTCAAAGAGCGAAATGCCAAGGGCGTCGGCAATTTCATCGAGAATGGCTATGTCGGGACAGGATCTTCCCTGCTCCCATTTGGAGACCGCTTGCGCCGTTACTCCGACGCGAGATGCCAGATCGTTTTGGGTAAGCCCCGCGTCACGTCTTGCATCTGCGATCTTCCTGCCCAGAATTTGTGTGTCTATCATCTGCTAACTCCTTGCGCACTCGCTCGCACACGCCTCTGCAATAGGCGTGTACGGGATTTGAGGATAAATCGCCGCAAAGAGCCTCGGCAAATAAAGGGTCAATTCCTTATATTGCCTTAGACCGACTCCGAGGCGAGTTTGCAGTATCCATAGCGTGTAGAAATCATAAAATTCGCCTCCTTTTCTTCAAAATTTCGTCTTTGCGGGGTCTTTGCCGCTACAACGATATTTTTATTATAATACTATTAGTTTTTCTTGTCAATAAACTTTTGGTTGATTTTTTGCGTGTCTTGCGTCGTTTTTTAAAAATTACCAATTACCGCCACAACAAACACCGTTGCCAGCAAAAGCAAGCCGCCAAAAACAAACGCTGTCACACCTCGCACGCTTATTTTGACATTTTCATAAATATTTCTTTTCTTTATCTCTTTCATAAAGCTCTCCTTTCAAGAGATCTTGGTTGATCAAAAATCATTTTCTTACAAGATATTTTCTCATATCCACCGCGCAGGCGATAAGGATAATAAGACCCTTGATGATATACTGCATATTTGCGTCGATATTCAGCGCGGTAAGACCGACGAAGATAAGTCGCAAAAGCACGACACCCACGATAACTCCGCCAACCGAGCCGATACCGCCTACGAATGACACTCCGCCGATAACGCTGGCGGCGATAGCGTCAAGCTCGTAGTTTAGTCCCGTAGCCGCCGAGTTGGAGCCGATTCGCGCCGCCTCGATAAAGCCCGTAACACCGTACATAATACCCGCCAGCATAAAGACGAGCATAATGACTCTCTTTACGTTGACACCCGAAACGTTCGCCGCGTCGGGATTCGATCCTACTGCAAACATATTCTTACCAAAGGTTGTCTTATTCCAGATAAACCAGATCACCGCCGTCAGGGCAAGCGAATACCA
>JAZNII010000078.1:0-3311 GCA_045577415.1 Eubacteriales bacterium | reverse complement strand
CGACTTGGAGTGCAGCTGATGGCTGAAGCCTTCCTTCTGTCAATCGGCGAAGACGAGGAATAATTATAGGGTGGGCCCCAAAGTCCCACCCTAAAACTGATTGAATTCTGGGGTGGGTCCCAAAGTCCCACCCCACTTTTTAGTCGATTTTTCAAGTGGTCATTTTGGCCACTTAATAGGCGCGATTATAGGGGTGGCCCCGCGGGCCACTCCTACTGCACTTAACTAAAGCAAGAATATCAATGGGTCATTTTGACCCATTGAAAATCAAGGGGTTCTGAGTATTGTAGCAATCATTTGGGAGGGGTTCAAACCCCGTTTTTGATGATGAAAGGGCAGGGGTGGTATGTTTGCCCTCGGAACTGATTTATACCGCTGAAACAGGGGTTTGAACCCCCGTTTCAGAACCCTGTGAGCGATGCTTGTGCGAGGACATCAGGTGTCAAAATTTGTTTTGCAATAGACAAAGAAATAGAGCAACAGCAGGTTGCTTGTCAAGCCCTCGGAATTATGGTATAATATGATCACAACGAGCAAAGGCGGTGATTATATGGAAACAAAGGATATCATACTTGAACTTAGAACGAAACAGGGACTCTCACAGGAGGCTCTTGCGGAAAAAGTATTCGTGACAAGACAGGCGGTTTCACGTTGGGAAACGGGCGAAACGATACCAAATATCGATACACTCAAGCTCCTTTCCAAGCTGTTTGACGTGTCCATCAACACGCTTCTCGGCTCTCCGAGAGAACTCGTTTGCCAGTGTTGCGGAATGCCGCTTGAGGACTGCACCACGAGCCGCGAGACCGACGGCAATTTCAACGAGGAATACTGCAAATGGTGCTATGCAGACGGAGAATATACGCTTGACGTTTGGCAGAGATACGTCGATCTTGGCGGAAAAGAGAAGTTTCAGGAATTCAAGATGCAGTTGGTTGGCGAACTGAATCAACTTTTGCAGATTGAGGGTTTGCCAAAGGTGGAGAATCTCAATGTACTGCCCGGTGAATTCGTCAATCTGGAATACATCTTGCCCGGTGGTCAGAAGGCAAAATTCCTTGATGACCGCGCCACCTATCTTGGCACTCAGCTTGAGGGAGAGGCAGGTCTGTG
Source organism: Eubacteriales bacterium (assembly GCA_045577415.1). Taxonomy (GTDB): domain Bacteria; phylum Bacillota; class Clostridia; order Oscillospirales; family CAG-272; genus SVTX01. Next base: position 2,198 of record JAZNII010000078.1, on the reverse strand, counting down.
CTTCGGCATTGCCGCAGGCCTTGATTTTCTGCTTGTCTGTTCCTACGAGGAAAACGGAGAGAATCCCGAGCTTATTGTCTATAAAAAACGTTGATGTGACGAATAGTGTCGTGACTTGACAGAGAATGTATGGTATAATGGTATCACAAAGATAGGGAGGAACCGTTATGACCTTTGGTGAAAAACTAAGAAAGTTAAGGACCGACCGCGGTTTGACGCAAGATGATCTTGCGGAAAAGATCTACGTCACGCGCACGGCAATCTCAAAATGGGAATCGGACAGAGGCTATCCAAATATTGATTCATTAAAGGCAATTTCGAAATTCTTCTCGGTGTCGATTGATGATCTTCTTTCGCCGGACGAAGTGCTCACGATTGCCGAACAAGACAACAAGCAAAAAGAAACTCGCTTCAAGGATCTGGTTTACGCTTTGCTTGATCTCTGTATTTCAATGCTCCTTTTTCTGCCGTTCTTTGCCAAGGACGCTGACGGAATCATTCAAAGCGTGTCGCTCATCGCACTTGACGGAGTTCAGACATACTTAAAAATAGCCTATCTTGCCGTAGTTATCGGAATGACAGTAATGGGAGTTTTGACACTCACGTTACAAAACTGTCAAGCGGCGGTTTGGGTAAAAAGCAAAACGACGGCTTCGCTCGCACTTGGGGCAATCTTGGTACTGCTCCTTATGATAAGCTCACAGCCGTATGCCGCCGTGTTTGCGTTTGTATTATTGACAATTAAGGCTTTAATGCTGATAAAACGCAGATGATACGAAACGCATCACGCCCGTGACGGCTCGTTTCTTGTGTATCCACGCGCCTTCCGCTAAAATGTATTCAGGCAAGAGCCAATACAGAAAGGAAGGTTAAAGGGGAAAATGGAAAAGAAAAACAAGAAAGCGTTAGTTTGTGGAGCGAGTCTACTTATAGCATTTGTGCTGTGGACGGTATTAGTGTGCTTGGTTGACGTGCAAGCAATCGGCCCCGAAGGTTCGTCGGTCGGCTTTGGCACGCTGAACGGCTACGTTCATGATCTCACGGGTGTGAATATGTCCTTGTACGTAATCACGGATTGGCTCGGTCTTGTACCAATCGGCATTGCCTTTGGGTTTGCCGTTCTCGGACTTGTGCAGTTAATTAAAAGAAAAAGCCTATTAAAAGTTGACCGAAGCATCCTTGTGCTCGGTGGGTTTTACATCGTCGTGATGGCGGTATATATCCTCTTTGAAACAGTCGTTATCAATTACAGACCGACACTCATAGACGGATATCTCGAAGCCTCGTATCCGTCATCAACAACTATGCTCGTGATGTGCGTGATGCCTACGGCAATGATGCAGCTTCGCGACCGTATCAAGAACAAAGCATTTAGCCGATGCGTAATGATTGCGATTGCCGCGTTTGTTGCCTTTATGGTTATAGGCAGGCTTGTGTCAGGCGTGCATTGGGTCACCGATATTATCGGCGGCGCGCTCGTTAGCTCAGGGCTTGTGATAACTTATGCTACCGTGAGCAATATAATTAAATAAAGCCAAAGCCTCTGAGAAATCTCTCGACTTCTCAGAGGCTAATTTTACGTTCAACGAACTACCGAAGAATGTCTATAGATATAGAACTCCTCCTGGCTCGGCATCCACTTCTTTTCCTTGGGCGGAAAAGTCGCGTCAAAGGCTTCGACAGCGGCGATGTCCTCACAGCAGTCGGCGGCGGTGGAAGGAATGTACATCCACTTCTTGCCATCAAGCATGCCCGGCACAAGCTCCGCAACGAGCAGGGCGGTGGGGAAGTTGCCGTCCACGACAAAGCTGACGTTCTTCTTTTTGCAGCTCACAAATCCACGGCTCACATAGTTGCCCGGATTGCCGAAGTTGATGTTCACATCGTAACCCATCTTTCGTGCTACCTCAAAGGAATGCTCAATCAAAATCTTGCCGAGCTTCTGTCTTTGATATTCGGGTGCTATGCAAAGCGGCCCGAAGGAAAGTATCTCCTTCCGTTCACCGTTTTCATCCTCAAGCCACGCTTTTGTGTACATGATGTTGCCGACGATTTTGCCGTCAATTTCAAGAACAAAAGCAAGCTCGGGGATGAAGTCGGGATGATTCCGCATCATATGCACGTAATAATGCTCGTCCGCGCCCGGCTTATAGACGTTCCAAAACGCCTCGCGGGTAAGCTCTTCAACTGCTCTATAA
>JAZNII010000077.1:0-34422 GCA_045577415.1 Eubacteriales bacterium | reverse complement strand
AGCTGACATTTAATGGTCCGGTCGTAGATTCCAAATCTTCTTTCTCCTGCACCACAATACCATCGACATCTTCTATCTCCGGTACTGTCCAAGTCCAAAAAATAGTCAAGGTTCCTTTTTTACAATTTTCTATATTGGTTGCTGTAATGGTAATATTCTTGCCATTAATGTGCTGTTCCTGTCTATCTCGCTCAACATGCAAAAGCGCTCTCCATTCTCTTGCGCTTTTTCGTTGTCTTTTCCCGAAGCGTTGGACGCAGGGGTAGGGACTACTTTATATTCCACCTTAGGCTCTTTTGACTCTTGAGCCATGACCTTAATGATCAATATGGCAACGATGACCACAACTACTACAAAATAAGCAATTATAGCAGGCATAGAGGTCAGCCTTCCTATCAAAGTCGTGCGAGCCGCCAATGCCGCTTCGCTAACGGCGGCATTTGTAAAAATTGAAAAAATGTATGACATTGATCTTACTCCTTAGACTGCTCTTGCGCTCTGTTCGATCCGCTCGCTTTGATAACTCTCTTGCAAGCCTCGGCACGGTCTTCGCCAAATATAGCCTCCACCGTCTCATCGAGACTCTTATCATCCTCTGCCGCAGCACCCTTCTGCGCCAACATTGCAGGAACCATCAGCTTAGCTGCAACCGCCTCGTCAACGGCATTCATCTGCTCACCACCGCATGCAATATAAACGTATGCAAACTTTTCAAGGCAAAGCCAAAGCTTATTTCCAATATGGAAGGGGGTTTGATAATTGATCTTTTCCTCAAATCGGTCGATCTTCTTCCAAAGCTCCTCGTCAACGGAAAATCTGGACGCGGTTCTCTCAACGAGCCAATCCAGCTGATAATAGCTGAACTTATGAACGGTAGACAACTGCTCGCTGGCGGCACATTCCGCAATATCGAACAAATTGACCGTAGCAACCTCTGACACAAAATCGGGAAGCTCTCCGACAGACGCGCCCTCGGCAAGATTGATCACAAACCAAACGTTTTTGGGAATATAATAGGAAGTCTCCACATTTCTCTCATTAAGAACGGTAACGCGATTATTAGCAAGAGGATTCTTTACATAATTCACGTAGGATGAGAAATACAACGGCATATTCGCGCCTACAACCTGAGTTAATGCCGCAAGATGAATACTGTGTCCATTGTTTCTGGCAGATTCCAAAGCATAATTTATATTGGTCTTGACCTTGTTGCCTTGATCGTCTGTTCTGAACAAAACACTTTCACTGCTATTGTAGTTATCGTTTACACTATCGATAAACAAAGGAGACTCAAAATAATTGGAAAGCATGAGCAGGAGAGTCTTGAAATCATTATCGTTCATGCCTTTAACGATCACAAGTCTGGATGCCGAAAGTGCGGCAAAGACGTTCTTTACTACTTTGTTGCTTATCTTGCATCCTCTTTCCGCGGCAAATTTTTCAAATTCCGCAGCGGCAGATGCAAAATTCACCTCTCTGTCAATATAGCGCAGATACTCCGAATCAACGCCTTCTATACGTTCCTCGGTATCAGCGGCAACAGCCTCATTCGCGACGTCAAACTCATCAACAAACATTTTTTCCGCATTATAAGCAGAGAGCTTCTCCGACCCCTCAAACATTTTGCCGGCCTTTTCCTTAAAAGCAAATTTTTCCGCTTTTTTGATCTTGCTTCTTCTTATGGCCTCGGCTACAAAAAACACAATCGAGGATATTCCCAGCACAATGCAGAAAATATCAAAAAACGCTGAATCAAGACTATTCAAAGCGCAATATATTTTTAAAATTATTGCAAGCGACATAGCGGCCGCTCCCGCTACAATATTAAATATCGACTTTTTCATAGTTTTATGTTTAGCCTCCAATTTAAAGTTGTCGGAATAAATATTTGATTCCGAATAAATATAGTCACTGATCTTCTTTCCATCGTATTCAGGCCGCACGGACCCTGCAAAAATAATTTTTTTCAGCCTGATATCGTTCAGCGAAGAACCAATATAAATCGTGTATTTGCCGGACTCCGTAATAAATTCGCCTTTTTTCGATGAATATATTTCCGGTATCCTCAATGGGATTTGAACCCTCTTTTTCTTGCCCGGAAGAAGCTCGACCCGCGCAAAACCGCAGAGCTCCTTCAGAGGACGTATCGAACCCCAACCTTCATATCCCACATACAGCTGGACTGTCTCGACACCTCCCATAGCTCCATCATTTTTAACGGTAACACTAACAACGTTGTTCGACACCGTCAGAGACGAATAAGAAAAGTGCGTATAACTCAAGCCGTGACCGAAAGGAAATCCTTCAAAGCCTTCTGCATAATCGTAATAACGGTATCCGATAAATGGTCCTACGCAAAGCTTATCTCGCATCCTTCTTGTTTTGAAATCCAAGTATCTCTGCTCGGTATTAAAATAAAGAGAATTAGCAAGCTTACCCGAGGGACTGACCTTTCCTGACAATATATTCTGCAATGCCTTTGCGCAAAACTTAGTTTTGATCGGCGCCATAACCATTGCACAGCAGTTCTTGGAAAAGCCCACGTCAAGAGGAGTATCTGACGGCAATATTGCGACGATCTTGCTCTTTTCGGTCTCAAGCGCCTCCAAAAGTCTTTTTTGATTTGCGGGAATAGACAGCTTTCTCTCTTTATGAAGCTTAGAAGCTCTTTTGTCGGAAAATCCGAGAAACAGAAGAACTACATCGGAGCTCTTTGCAAGCGAGACTGCTCCCTCCACCAGCTCCTCACTTCTATCCACGGAAAGATCATATCCTCTTTCTGATCCGGAAATCTGATACCCGCTCTCCGACAATAAAGCTGAAAGCTCATTGGCAAGACAGCAGCCTTCTCCCCCGGATGGCATGGCGATATCTCCGATCAAAGCAATCTTTTTAGATCGTTTCAACGGCAGACGCCCATTTTGATTTTTAAGCAATACGACCGAGCTTTCCGAGGCTTTTATCGCTAACGCCTCATTGGTATCAACAAGGGACAGATTAGGCTTTCTCTTTACAGCAAAAACAAAATCCAACAATCTATCAAGAGCGTCGTTGATCATCTCCTCAGAAATCGCTCTACCCTTTAAAACTTCAATTTGAAGCTCCTCAACGGTTGAAGTGCCGTGCTCTATCATTTTGGTGAGTTGCTTGTGCCTTGACAATGCAGATTCAAGAGCAAGCGCCGAGCCCGTAAAGAAAAGACCGCCTCGATTGATATAGGACACCGTCTTTTCCGCTGTAACGTGTGTGCACAACGGCGTAGCGTTTTTGGCTATCTTTCCCGCGGAAACCATTTCCATAAGAGAAGAATTGACAGCTCTGTAATTTTTAGCCGAAGTATCCGACTCTGTAAATATCGCCGCGCAACCCGTCTTTGAGGTCGCCTCCATATATGGCTTAACTATGTATTCGTATATAAAGCGATCGTCAGGCTCCTCGTCAAGCCATTCAATTTCGTCATTATAAAGTCCAAAGCCGCCAACTCCCGCAGCTATTCCCGCTCTCTCAGCCGCCGCAAGATATTCTTTTGACATCTCCGCTCCTAAAAACGGGTCCTCCGAGATAGGAATTCTATACGGATTTATCCTTACTCTGGGCTCGGGAATCTTGACAAATCCCATTTCGCGAGAGTTTGCAATCTTAAAAACATCGTCGGCGATATTTGACACAAGAGATGCGTCCCAAGTGTTAGACAGTGCTTTCGGTGATGGATAAATGTCTCCGCAAAGCGCACCTATATCTCCGGTGCGCACGTCAGGTATACCGAGTGCCCTGTAATTTTTATCGGACAAAGCATTAATATCGCACAATATGCGAATTTTATCCACATCCGATAATTTTTTTATTATATCAAAATATTTCAACATGTTGAACTCCGAAATCGATCTATATCTTTTTTAAACCACCCAATTTGCAGGCATACTGTCAGGCTGTTCACCAAGCCAACTGCTTGTGGCATCTTTTGCTTCAGTTTCGATTGTTCTTTCGCGTTCTTTGCCTTTATTTATAAAAGTATAACTGAAAAACACTTCAGAAACACATATTATAACCAGCAAAAATGCTACCAATGTAGCAACAAGTGCCGAAAGTCGCGGCCTTCCAAACCTTCTCGGACGTATCGAAAACTCTGCTATAGGATCTGTCCTTTGGCCCTTATTGATTATTTTCTCGTCAGCCTTGACGTAATCCACTGTAAATCGACCGTTTCTAACGGTATATTTATATCTTCCGGACATAATTTTCGTGAACACGATTCGGAAATCCGCACAATACTCATCCACCTCTACCATTGTAGGATCAACGTAAGTCGTTCCGGGCATAAAATTAAGACCGTTATATTTAATTGTTGAGGTTTCAAGTATTTTCCCCGAAGCATCCATCTGAACAACGGAAAATTCCATAGCATTCACAACATAGTTAAGCTCATTTAAAAATCTAAGCGTTAAGCATTTCTTTTCGTTGCGTCTGACAAAAATATACTCTTTTACCGAAACAAGATCGCTGATTTGGGGATGTTCATAGACCCCCTTGGAAATATATTGTCGTTGCGAAGTCATTTCAAAATCCTTTCTCGGACAAACTAATTTATGATTTTCCGATCATTGCTTTATTTAAATATCTTTACGTCTTTTTCACGGTGAAGAACAAGTATAATTCCCGCAAGCGCAATACCCGCCACCACCGAAAACAATATTTGCATAAGAGGCAAACCTACCATAGGCTTTGCAAAAGGGAGTATTGCCTCGATCACCGAAAATGCCGACGACCTTAAGGTCAAATATTCCACCACGGTAAGCACGGTAGTCACGCCGGCAAATGTAATAACTCTCCAAAGCGGGAAATGCATTTTAGGACCACCCGGAATGACAAACCAATTAACCTCCTTAACAACAATACAAACATAAGCAGTGTTTTCAGGAAGGATCGCAGCCGCGGCTGTACCCGAGGAAACCTTTGGTACGGATATTTGTATCGTGTCTATCTCCTTATCATTGGAATCGAATGCAATCACATCATATTTAATGGAAAGTATTCTCTTGTCAAATTTGCATTTTATATACTTGTCACCATCGTTTACGGAAAGTATATATTGCTCTATGTATTTTCCCGTCTGACCGCAGGGCTTAAAGGTAATTGCTCTACCGCCCTCAAAAACATATTTTTTTAATCCTCTGTCTCCCATGTTCTGCACCTTATATTTCGCTTTCAGCAAAAGCAAGGGCAATATTTTAGACACAAGGGCAACATACAGAGACAAACTGAAAACAAATATTATTATTTGTATCGGAATCGACATTATGATCGTTGGTGTCATTGTTATCTCCTGAATCCTGTAATATTAATGTAATCGAATATAGTCGTCAAAAATTATTGGGCATATTTAGAGAATATGTTTCTCACATCTTCCTCGGTAATGTTGGACTCACTCAGATGCTTCAGTATTTCCTCGGCAACGGATGTTGCAATATCGTCCGGCACCTCAACTCCATATTCTTTGATGTATTCCTGGGCATAGGATGCGAGAACCTTTGCCTTTTCTTCGTTGGTCGCATATCCTCTGCCGTTGACCTGGTTGATAGCATCGGCAATATCCTCCATCAAAACATTGTATTTCGAGGGATCGAAATCGAATTCTTGGATATATTTCGAAACCGCCGCCATAGCTATTGAAGAAACGCTGATTCCGCTCATATTGGGATTTTCTGCAAGAATAGCATCCAATCTATCAATTAGTTCGCTTTCATTCACATATTTAACAACCGAGTTAAAATCGCTGATATCTACATTAAAAATATCGCTATCCATCGCGGTAGCATATAATTTTAACAAAGTGATGATATTGGCATTTGCGCTATGATGGTCTGTATATTGACAAACCGAGAGTATTTCATCAAAGGCGGGTTCGATCAAATCATTGGTAACAGGCTTGGATATGCCCAAAAACCGATCTCCGTTTTGCCATGCGTCTGCAAAAGTCGCAACAAATTCTCCCAAAACTCCCGAGCATAGCCTTAGTCTTTCAATATTATCACAAAGCCTATATATTCGGCTTACTTGCTGATCCCTTGCGCTTTGTGGATCAACTAATGCACCATACGTATATTCAAGATCCTCGAAAACATCCACCAGTGCATCTGCTTCGGAAATCAAGTGGACTCTTTCACCGTAAACATCGGCACTTGCGGCGCTATAATACATCAACTTGCCTCCAAGTTGATAAAAAACATTTCCGCAAAAATCGTTGGCATAGACAGACACATCTATTTCGTTTACGCTTTCCATAACGCTTTCCGCCATGCTCCCCGTATCGCTCATTTTAATTTTGTGAACAATACCCAATGCTTTGTTCGCAATGTCAAGTGTTCCCATTATCGGACTTGTTATTACCATGGTTACAACAACCGAAACGATCACGCCCGTGATAACCGACAGCACTTTGTCATTTTGATCAAAATAAGAGTTTCCCTCTTTGCAATATTCGGGTGTATCGGCGAAGCGTCTGATTTTGTTTTTACACACTATACCAACGATACATTTAGTAATCGCGCGAACCGCAAAAAACACCGCAACGAAAAGCACGGAACCAAGAACCATTCCCATAATAGCATCCACCAACACATTTGCCCAAGTAACTCCTTGAAACAATTCGCGGTACACTCCAATATTATTGAGAATTAAATACGTCACAATAGCCGAAATGGCCTCGGAAACGAGATATGTAATCAAGGCGGAAGAAATCACAGAAAATACAACTATCGCAAGAGAGATAAGAGCCATTCTGAACCCTTTTTTTACGCTTCGATAGATCTCCGTTGCGGCCACCGAGAAAAATATCAGCAATATTGCAATCGAAAATAAGCTAAAAGTCATATCTTTGTCCTCTTTTCGGGAGTAATAATTAAAAGCTTGTAAAAGACCGGATCAACAGCTCAAAATAACACCTTTCGCAGTGTCTAATCTGATGAATATTTCACAGTCTATAATTATGTATGATTATACCACATAGGCCGAAATTTGTCAACAAAAAAGCCCCAAAATTTCATGCCCGCAAAAGGCATTGGAAGTTTTAAAAAAAATTTCGCTTTTTTGAGCTTAATTCCCTCTTTTGGACGCAGAAAAGTGGCTGTCTCAAATCACATGAGACAGCCACTTGCTTTTTGTTGTGTTTGTTTGGTATTAATTTTTCGCTGTAAAATTATCCAAGCAGCAGCTTCAGGAGCGCTAACCAGCTCTTCTTTTTAATGGCGAACCAGAAGAGTGAGAAGCCGCCGAGACCTGTTACAACGGTGGATGAGGTAGCAATCGCGGAAATCGCTCCGCCCGACAAACTCTCCTTCGGAAGCTCGTTGCCGCAAACGTCGCAATGATAGTTTCCGTCGTCATCACAGTGGAAGGAGAGCGATCTCGTAAGCTCGCCGCAGACGTTACAGATCGAGTCACAGCCGTTATCGTAAACGTGATCGGTCTTCTCGCCGTAGTCGGTTCCGCAATACTCACAAAGCGTGCCGTGCAGGCAATTAGCTTCTCCGCCCGAATGCGCTTCGTCGGATATTTCCTTGCCGCAGCAAGCGTGTGCCTTGGTGTGCTTGGTCTCGTCCGAAAGACTTTGTGCGTAGGAATATTCATCGATTGCGTGATTGCTCGGATCCGTGTTTCCGTAAGGTGTTCCGCAATACTCGCAAGACGCCGCAGACGCGCAGGTTGCCACACCGCCGCTATGATACTCCTTATCTATATATTCGTGGCAGCAACTATGATACAGATCGTGCATCGAAGCGTTATCCTCACGGATAAGATAAGTAATATTATCGCTTGCGTGATTTTCGGGATCCACATCGCCGTACTCCGCATTACATTTTTCGCACATCTTCGCCACTATGCAGGTTGCCTCGCCGCCCGAGTGCGTCTCGTCCATTGCGAATCCGCAGCAAGCGTAGCTTACGTGGTGAAGTGACGCGTCGTTTTCAACGGGAATAGCAGTCGGCAGCTCTGTGTGATTTTCGGGATCAAGCTCACCGTAAGGTGTTTTACAAAGCTCACAGGACGCAAGAGCGACACAGGTCGCCTCGCCACCCGAGTGCGATCCGTGATCTACGGCTCCGCAACAGAGATACGTTTTCAAATGATTGTTCGCGTTTTCGGGATCAGGCGCGTACGAGCGCTCAAGAGACGAATGATTCGTCGGATCAAGCTCGCCGTAGCTCCAACCGCAGACCGAGCATATCGCGCGCTCGGTGCAGGTAGCGGGAGAGCCTTCGGTATGCTCCGCCTCGCCTACTACTCTTCCGCAGCAGGAATGCAGAACAAGGTGTGTCAAAAGGTTCTCGGGATTGGGAGCGATAACTGTTTCACTGCGCGTATGATTGTACTCATTCACGTCTCCGTAGAGTTCGCCGCACTCACAGCAGATCGCGGGGGTTATGCAGGTCGCCGCGCCGCCCGTATGATGCGCCGACCTTACAATGGTACAACCTTCAACGTTGCAATCGGTATCGCAGGGATTATCAAAGATATGGACTACGTTATTTCCGCCGTTCAGATGCGACCAGCCGTCGATCTTCGTGATCGGTCTGTAAAGGCTCGATACGTCGTTGCCGTTGGCATCAATGACAATAAATTCCGCAACGAGTATCTCTCCGTATTCACGGTCTATCACAAGCTTGACGTCGGTAAGGGTGTGACCGAGCAAGAAGACCTCGCCGGCATTCATCACCACGTTTCTTATATCAAACTCAACGTAAGGCGACGACAGATCCACGCTGCACTCCTTTACCAGCATCGTGATCTCCCGAACGGGGGAATCATTATCGATAAGAAAGGCTAAGTTTATACCGCCCGAGACAATTTTATAATTGTACGAGCTTACACCCGAATCCTCAAGCACGGCATAATACTCGACGTAATAGCATCTCGCAGTGTTATCATTTGAGTCTCCTTGATATTCAAAGTGACAGTACATCTTTATGCCGTCCACCTCAAAGAGGGCGTCGTTTTCGTCAAAGATGACCGCTGTGACTTTGTCAAGGCTATCAACCACGTAAAATTGAGCCGAATAATATTCTGTGTATCTGAGTGATACGGTTTCAGTGTCTTCGGGAACCGAAGGCTCGACCCAAAGCCATTTTCTGTCGATTGTTATCTCGAAATCGGCATATGCGGAAAGCAAGCCTTCGGTTGCCGCCGCTCTGACGCGAAGGATATAATCGCCCGCATCCGAGGGTACGCCGTCGACTTTCGTAAGGCTCAGAGGCTCGGAGCCGTAATGATCGTACTCTGCTCTGTACCATTCAAAGGAAAGCTCACCGCCACCGTTCACGGTGAAGTTGTCTTTCGTGGGGATCGGAACGGTTTCGCCGTAGGTAAAGGTAGTAGGATAATTTTTATTCTCTATGCTCTGATACAAGGCAGGCAGAATAACCGCGCTGACCTTATCCTTCGCAATCACCAGAGTTACACTGTTTTTATAGCTTTGATAGTCATTGGCTCTGCTGTTATACTTAATGCTTACATCTACGGTGTACTCTCCCGGATCCGCGCTGTTGGAATTGCCTAAAACTATCTCAAACCAATCGCCGTACACGTTCTCGTTGTCAAGCGTATAATTTGACTCGAATCCGGTATTTCCGTCGTAATACTTGTATACGTCAAGAGGGCTTACGGTAACGGTGACGGAATTGATAACAAGCGCACCCTTGTAGGTATATTCCTGTCCCTCGTAGTCATTTTTACCGATTACGAGCAGGTCGTAGGTGCCCGCCGCCATAACACCGATAGGTTCGGTAACCGTCACCCACATACCCATCTGACTGTCGGTATAAGTATAGCAATACTTTTCGCCCGTTTCGGGATTTACAAAGAACACCTCGTATTCCTTGAGGGCGGAAGGACTCGTTACCAAGCGGTGATTAGTCATCAGATCTTCGGGCCAGACCACAGAAGCGTCGAAATCCTTTACGATACCCGTCATACCGATCATATCCTGAATCAGTCTTCCGATCTCGGTCTTGCTCTCGGTCTTGGTTACTCCGCCAAGAGTAATGCTGGCGGTCCAGTCGCCTCTGACGGGAATGCGAGAGTAATCCATAACCACTTCTGCTTCCATCAAGCCCACGTGAGAGCAGACACCGCACACCGCGCTGACGTAGCAGTTGTAGGTTTCGGTACCCATTTTAGGCTCCCAGATAAAGGTGGGGTCCTCCTCCTCAAACGCGGTATATTCGTGAGCCTCTATCTGCGCTCTCAGGGATACGTCGTTGAAATATACCGTATCTCCGCCGCAGGTCTCGGTCATATAGACCTTTGCGCCACCAACGTAGGGGTATCTGTCAACACCTATATTCTGTCCGACAGAGCTGTAATTCTGACCAAAAAGATATCCGACCTCGCCCGATTCAAACTGCTCGAAGGTCATTTCGCCTCTCTCGGCGTTATGCGCCTCTGCAAGGCAATAGCTTTTATCTATAACCGCGTTACCGTCAGAGGTGAACGGTACGTTTAAACCGTCTCGGTTTTTGACGTCGTAAGAGATCGAATAGCCGATCTCGCTGTTTTCATCGGATATTGCCATAACAGATCCCACGCTTCCGTCGTTTGCGGCAAGAGTTACACCGTCAACCGTAACGTAGCTAACTTTAACGTTAGTTGCCTTACCGATAAGCGCGCCGACACCGGATGCGCCCGAGAATGAGCTGCTTGTCAGCTTAATGTTCTCTATATCCGTATTTTCCACAACTCCGAAAAGTCCGACGTGTGAGCCGTCCGAATCGTAGCCAATCCCGCTTACAGTATGCCCTTCTCCGTGAAACGTCAGCGCGTCAAAGGGATTTTCATCGGTTCCGATCGGGACGAAGCCGTCTATATCCGTAAAATCAAGATCTGACTTCAGGGAAACGATGGACGGATAACCCCAATACTCGCCGTATTCGTTATATATTCTGCCGTCCGCGACGTATTTTGCAAAGCTGATAAGCTGTCCCTCGTTGTTGATATCAAAATGACTTATTGCTCCCTTGTCGATCCTGTGGGGCAGTTCAAAATGAGATTTGTCGCGCGTGCAGACTCCGTTATCGTCGAAGCTGTGCATGTTATAAGTAATATCTATGTTTCCGCACTTGCAGGTCGCGGTGCAGATATATCCGAACACGCAGGACTCGATATTCGTATTCTCGCCGCAGTCGCCGCACACGTTCCAATGGGTGTCGGTTTCGTCATCGTAGTAAAACTCAGCGCCGACATTAGTATGATTTTCTTTGTCTGCGGATCCATATTCAAGACCGCATTTGTCGCAAAGCGCAAGACTTATGCAGGTCGCCGCTGTGTCTGCGGTATGTATGCAATCCAGATCTACCATATTGCTCGTATAGCTGATGCTTTCCGCATTTGACTGCTTCCTCTCCCAGAATACCGATACGGTATCGCCATCGTTATAGTCCTTGGGAAGAATAAAGCTTGCGGTGCGCTCATCGGAAACGATCACATTCGGATCGTTGCCACTCGGAACGGTAGCAACCGTGCCGTAATATTTTATCTCATTTGTGTCCTTATCCTTTATGATGACCGAGATATATTCGGTTTCATCATCGCCGTAATTATATGCGGGAATGTAGTTGGAATAACCGATAGTCACCTTTCCGTCCTTAACATCGATCACCTCTGCATTAAAAGGACTTTCGCCATCCTTGTATTGCGGCAAAGTGTAGGCGAGCCTATAGACGTTGTTCCCGAGGTGCTGAGTGTAAGAAATATCCGCGGTTTCAATATTGAAGGCATATCTGCCCGCCACACTGTCACTGTCAACGCTCACAGGTACGACCTTGCCCGACTCATCCACGGCGCCCATAAGGTTTCCGTAATCATCGTCGAGTCCCGTTCTGAGCCACCAGGTAACCGAAGCCTTCGTGGTTATATGGGTCGTCGCCATTCCTTGTATGCCGTTGTAGTTTCCGACGTACTGAAGAAGCTCCTCTACCGAAAGGGGGAACAGTCGGGCATCAATTAGCAGCTCCGCTTCTTCCACGGATAGAGTAGCATTAGCATCCTCGTCGTAGACGTTGATCTCCCAATTCAAGCTCTCGGTATAACCGAAAGCTCCCGACATATTTGCGAGAACGTCGGTCTTGGTTATCGGTCTGATATAGTCGATCTCCGCGGAAACCTTTCCGTGGGGGTAGTGCGCCTTGAATAAGCTTTCAACCTGTCTGTATGTCGCAATAAAGCTAACGTTATATATGTTTTCATAATCAATATAATCATTATAGTCCCAAAATTTGAATCTATCATTTGCGCGGACAGCGTTCTCGGTCAAAACGAACATTGCTTCGCCATCCCCGGCGTTATCCGCATCCGCGTCAAGAACGCGACAAAGGATGGGTTCGTATTCTCCGGTTGCGCTATTATACGCCGCGCCGAAATACACGTACGCCGAAGGCTTATAGTAATACTCCTCAGCAACCGTTATTTTTTGCGGATCCTTTATGCCGGGAGCCATTCCTAAGTGGAAGTTGCCCGACACCTCCTCGAAGAGAGACGGATCGGCTGCAGAGGCGGCAGACGTCGGAGTTGATAGATTCCATAAGGCGCAGAGGAACAGCGTGCAGACGAGCAGCGCCGTCGACACCGTCCTAAGTATTCCCTTTTTAATTTTATTAACTTTCATATTCGACCTCCGAATGATTAATTCTGCCGCCGCCGCGGTCTCGTTTTAAGCTTCGGGCTTTTCGCTCGGGGTATCTTCCCCGTCGGACTTGCCCGCTTTGATTTGAAGTTTGCGTTTTCTGATTATGAACAGCGCAAGCGCCGCCGCGCCGATCAGCGCCATCGTTGCAGTGGGAATGATCCAAGTCAGGTGATCAAAGGTATATATTTCATAGGTCTCGGATAGGATACCCTTATAGTTTCCGATACCTTCCACCGTGACGATTCCACGCTTGCCGTCCTCACTTACCGTGTAATGAAGCGTATAGTCTTTGCCCTCGATAAGCTCTACTCCTCCAAAGGTAAGAGTAACGCTCGGCTGTTCGTCCTTGCCCTCGTTTATCTTAAACTCTACGTCCGAGAGAGAACGCTGGGAAATTGTAAAGTTTTGTATGCTTGTTCCTACGCATTTGCCATCCTCAAGGGCTACGATCACTGCGCTTGCCGTGCCTGCGTCGGTATTGTTAAGATAGGTTACCGTGTAATCCACGCCCTCTGTAAGCTCAGCGTCTACGTTCACCTTAACGGTAGGCTTCTTTTCCGCGCCGTCGTAAACGTAACCGCCCTCGGGTATTTCAAGCGTGATGTCCGCTGTTGCAAGGTCAACCGAAACAAGAGAAACGTAAGCCGTCATATTGTCAAGCGTTGCGGTAACCAGTCCCTCCGCTCCGCTATCTCCGATCAGAACGCCGTCTTCACTTATGCTTGCGCTCTTTGCTATGACATCAGTGTTCCATTCGATCCTTGCCGCCGCAGATGAACCCTCGTTCATGGTGACGTATCGGTTGCCCGACTTAAACGCCATCGTAAGCTGCTTTGCGTCGCTTCCGCATACCAGCGCGCTGATTTCCTTGCCGCCGTAGAGAATAACGGGAACAAGGTCGGGATCTCCGAGGATCTCATTAGTGAGAGTGCATCCGAAGGGCATGCTTTCGTTGCCCGCGTCATCTGTAGCATGGATGCGAAGCTCTTGGTAGGCAAGAGTATCGTCAAGCGCTACCTCGCCTGAAAAATTACCGTTTTCATCGGCAAATATCTCGGTGGTCTCGCCGTCAGTTACGCTTATAACAAGTCTTGCATAAGCCTCGGTGATACCGCTTACCTCTACCGACGCGCCGCCGAAGAATCCGCCGCCCTGAGGAGAGGAAATTAGGAGTCCGGGGGCTGTCGTATCAACCGAGAACTGATACATACCCGTGAAGCTGTCCATAGTTTCGTTTATACCCTCAACCGCGAGAGTATACATACCGTCCTCAAGCTCCTCGAAGGATATATCCTTGCCGTCCCACTCGATCTTTTCGCCGTTGCCGAGAGTATAATAGCCGGAGCTGATGTCGCCTACACCGTCTATCTTCACCGTCAGTGTACTTTCGTTTATCGCATCGACGTAGATGCCTGACGTACCGACCTCAATGGCAGTGGAGTTCTCAATACTGAATACGGGAGTCGTGACGGTGGGCATCACCATCATAATTTCATTGGAGAGGATAGGCTCGGAAAGAAGTCGGGAGCCGTTTTCTGTAATCTTGTAGCCTTGTACCGAAACGGCGTAGCGCTTGCCTGCCTCAAGTCCGTAGTAGGTGGTAACGCCTTCTTCGTTTGTGTTTGAATATCTGCCGCCAAGCATGATCGCTATACCGTCGGTTGCGTTTTGTCCGTCAGCAAGTGCCGTTTCGACATCCGTGTATACCGTTGATACGTATCCGTCCTCGGTTACCTCGTAGACCGTGGTAAGATATCCGTCGATCGCGCCGTTGGAGGTGACATTAAGGTTAAACGTATAATTACCCGCATGAGAGAGGCTTGCCGCGGTGGGCGCCGTGGGCTGATTGGCATTTACGTAGGTGAAGGTCGTCTCTGCCATAGGGCTTGCTACTTCCTCACCTATATCGTTCCTCACCGTACCGATCGCCTTAAGAGTATAGCTGCCGCTTTGAAGATTTTCAGGGATCTCTATTGCAAGAGTAACGCTATCTTCGCTTATCTCGTCTGCGTTCACGCTTACAAGGAGGTAGAGAGCGCCGTCTTTGTCCTCTGCGTAGATCGCGAGGTCCGAAAGAAGCTCAAGACCCGAGCCCGTAACCGTGGCTTCGGTCATCTCCGAATTTAGCGCAACCGAATCAAGATTTGTCGTGCGGGCGATTCCGATAAGCGTGAGGTTTGATGAGGTAGGTGTGCTTACCGTTATCTCGTTATCGTAGCTTTGGGCATCCGTGAAGGAAATGCTCACAGTAGCCGTTTTTGTTTCTTCATTATAGTTGAATATAGCGTTTGTACCGAGGTTTGCCACGTGATCCGCCTCGTACGTGGGATCGTACCA
This sequence comes from Eubacteriales bacterium, assembly GCA_045577415.1. Lineage (GTDB taxonomy): Bacteria > Bacillota > Clostridia > Oscillospirales > CAG-272 > SVTX01. The sequence continues at coordinate 19,409 of JAZNII010000077.1, read as the reverse complement.
TTCGAGCTTGTAGTTGCTTCCCGCTACATTTACCTTTATATTGTTTCTAAAGTCCTGCGCCATAAGAGCGTTGCTCGCCGCAAAGCTTATTGCAAGCAGTCCGTCCTCTCCCGACGCGGAATTGAGGCTAAAGCTATGAGTTCTTCCGTCGCCCGAGGAGGTGATCTCGGTCTCATCCAGACTAACGGCATTGGTAACGTCCATATAGAGCGTTCTGCCGCTTACCGCATCGGTATAAACGGGGATAGCGCGCATTGAGAAGGTTCTGGGCTTAGGCACGTCGTAGGAATCTCCGACCGATACGCTTACCTTGCCACCCCAATAATATTTGACGCCAAATCCGATACCTATGATCTCGGCAGAACCCCAGACCTTATCCGAATCAATACCGACCGCGGCAGAACCAACCTTTAAGCCGCCTATGATCCATATACTGTCGGGAATTTTTATCGTTGCTGATGCGTAACCGCAGAAGTAAATTCCGTCGGCTGTATCCTTGACTACCACCGAACCCTCGCCTATGATCGCGTCAAGTATATCAACGCGAATACCGAAGGAGAGACTGAAGTTCGGATACCAATAAACGCCACCGCCGATCCTGTCGATCAGCGTGATGCCTGCGATACCGACGTTTTGAAGCTGAGCCTCAATGCCCTGGGGAGAAAGAGATATATCCGCTCTTGCGGAAAGGACCGAGAAGATCGCAAACTCTCCGCTGAGCATAAGAGTGATGGGGGGCAGGGTCTGTCTTCCGAAAAAGGTCTCGTACATATTCGATATTCCGGCACCTGCTCCGCGCACCCAGAACACGCCAAAGGGGTCAACGGGGATTCCGGGGACGGTTCCGCCGATAAAGAAATATATATCATCGGGAACAGGGAAACCGTTATAGCTCTTGAGCCTTAAGGTCGCCTCCATCTCAAATACGAGCATATCGGCAGAACCCTCAACACCAAACTCCCAATATTCGTTTATGATCTTGAGTGCGAGGGTTCCCTGTACGTAGGGCATACCGTCGGCATAGGCGGGGATGCCTACCGATATCTCGGTATTGAATCCAATAAATCCGCCCGCGCCGAACAGAATGTCGTCCATGTAGAGATTGAGAGTGCCTGCTTGGCTGTCTCGCCACGCCATCTGGTCCTTCCTGAACTGCTGATCGGTCGCGCGAAGCTGTTCAGCGCTGTAATTGCTGATACCCATCTCGCGCTGCGCGGTCTCAAGCTTGGAATAATGAACTGTCGTGCCGACCTTGCCATTCGGGACAAGGATCGAGGGATCAAGGCTTGCGCTGAAGGCGACGACTCTCGCATAATTATCGCCCTGCTTCATAAGAGCGAACTCACCGTAACGGAAGTTCAGAAGAAGTCCGACAAGAGTCTGTACTCCTCCCGCGGCACCGGGCCACAGAAGGGTTACGCGCTCGGCATCTTGCTCGCCCTTGGCGTAGGAGCGCACTCCCTGCTCCGAATATATCGGAAGCGTGAAGAGCTTGCCCTCGGTAAAGGAGGTTATCGCGAGGACACCGTCCCATACCTTTGTGTTTTCTTTTGTTGTGTATACTTTTCCGTCAATATCAACCGTTATCTCGGTCTGGTTGCCGTTTTCGTCGAAGTTTTTAGTCAAAGTTACTCTTCCGTCTTTCACGTCAAGAGTTTCGCTGATATTTATTATGTCGCCATCCATAAGGGTAAGCGCTTCTGCGCTGTAATTCCCCTTTTCATCGGTGGAAAGCACGTTAAAATCTCCGCGAAGCACGAGCATAATATCGTTTGGACTTGTTTTCGTATTTTTGAAATCTTCCTCTGTGGGATAGTTTACAATATCATAATGAGTTCCGTTTCTTTCAACGGTGACGATGCCGTAAACTCCCGAGCTTACGTAGCCGGGGTCTCCCTTAGAGGGTACGTCGGTAACTACCAGGCGAAGCGCCTCGTTTTCCATATCCTTGACCGTCGTATCGTTCCAGTCGAATATGATCTGGTAGGTAGTGCTGTCAAGCTCCATATCAAGAACGAGCGTCACCGTGTTAAGCTCGGTATTGACGACTACCTTATCCTGATCAAGAACGACGTCTTCGCCGCCGTTATTCGGGCGAAGAATTATGCGGTACTGCGTTTTGTCACGTATAAGCCCGAAGTTCGTTCCCGTAATGTAGGCAAATCTCTTACCCTTGACAAACACCTGCTCGGGTGTAATCCCCGTAAAGCCGACATCGGAGCCAGACGCGCCGGGACAAAGGATAAATAACTCATCCTCAAGTATTACGTTATGGTCACCGAGTGACTGATCGACGGTGGTATTGTAAACGACGATCTTTATTCTGCGGTAGCCGGTTGCGTAGGTGGGATCGACCTTAAAATCGAAGCGGACATCTCTCGCCTCGCCCGATTTAAGATCGCTTATCTCCTTGTAGTAAGGATCGATCGGGGATATATCGGTAACGAAGTTATATCCGTCATGAGGAATGATCGACTCCTCGGGGTAGATCGCTACCGCGATCTTTTTGATCTCTTCATCGGTAATATTCTGTATCTTAAGCGTGGTGGAAAAATTGCCGGGGAGCGTGCCGTTTATATCCTTGTAGCTTTCTCCGCTCTCGTCAAAGAACATAGTTCCCGAGGAGATGAAGTTGAGGGAAACGTCAGCGTCGCCCGCATTGTAGTTGGAGTAAACTCCGTAGTAAAGACCTATCGTTTCTCCCTCGGAAGCGGCAGGCACGCCCTTCATATCGTAGTAAAGCGCGACCGCGCTGTCTGCGGTGAGGTGGTCAATGCTTGCGTATGTGTCGGTAAAGTTCAAGGGTTCCTTTGTGTCGGGAGTGTAATCAAATACCGTTGATGCAAGATTTGCCCAATGAGCAAAGGTTACACGGGTAGGGACTATGCTCTCGCCGCCTACGCTCGCGTTGAGTGTATAGGAAGTCACGTTGGGAGAAGATTTGTCGTCGTATGCGAAGAAGTAATTACTGTAATCCGCTCCGCTGACAGTTTTCTCGGTTTCGATTGCGGTATAGCTTCCGTCATTATGAGCCAGCATATAGTAGCCGTAGTCAACAGTGCCGAGAGCCGTATCCATCATAACACGAGCCTCGATATTATCTACCGCCTCGCTTCCCGTATTTGTTACGGAATAGGAGATATATGCCATACCGTGCTGGTAGGTATCAGCTCCCATCAGAGCTATGATCTGCTTGAAGTAAAGTCCGTCAACCGTCCACTCCGCGGTAATTGCGTTATTCGCGGACTTGTAGACCACGACATTGGAGCACTCAACTCCCGTATTTGAGTAGTCACGTCCGAATATGTAATCCTTTACCTCTCCGCCGCGAGTTACGCGGAAGGAGGTGAAGGAGGTATCGAACTCATCGTCGGAATAGATAAGGTCGGCGTTATTGTCGTTTTTAGACAAAGCGTTTCCCTCTGCGGTCATAGCAGAAAATCCGCCGTTTTTCTCCGAAACTCTTATCTTAAGGTATCCGTCGCTAATTTCGATATACCCGAGAGAGTCTACATCCGAGGTGTGCGCGGCGTTACCTAACGTCTTCACTCCCCCTCCGACCTGCTCTGCTCCCTCTGCCAAAGCGGCAACGGGGAGCGATACTATAAGTATCGCTAACATTAAGAGCATAGTCATTATCCTTTTAATTATGGCTTTCATGATATAGACCTCCCGGGTTTTCAAAATGTGATTTAACTTATTCTACTGAAATGATTATTCTAAAATAATCTCTGTGCTGGTTAATAATGCAAATTGTGTATATACCTGTTTCAAGCTCGCCCAGTGAAAGCTCGCCGTCAAGCGTGTAGTAGGTAATCTCGGTTACCCCGCTCTTCATCTGCGCAACGGTTTTAATGCCTTCCTTGATCACCGCTCTGTACGAAAGTCCCGCGCAGTTGACGAGCAATTTTATATCCTCGCCGCTCTTTACGATCAATCCGTCGTCGCGCGAGAGCTTTACGTCACCGTGGTGTATCTCCGGCTCGTAGATCGACGTGACGCGGAGCATTCCCTCCTTGACGGTGGTATTTCCCGCAGCGTCGGTGGCGATATACTTTACCGTGCTTACGCCTATTACCGACAGCTCCTCGGTAAACTGTACCGAGCGCTGAATCTCTCCCGCTTCGCTGTCAAACGCGGCGAAGTTTGCGAGAAGCTCTCTTTCCACTACCGCTCGGTCGGTTCCTGATCTTACCGAATAGACCGCCTTGCTTACAACCACGTCGGGCGCGGTAGTGTCGGGAACGTCAATTTTAGAGAACTGATGCGTCAGCACGTTACCGTACTCGTCGGTCAGAATTACGTAAGGTTGAATTCCTCCGAGTATGTCGGGGATCATTATCGCGGTCCACTCACCCTCGGGAAGCTCTACGGTAGCGCCGCCCGAAAGAGACGCGGTTACGTTGCGAATAGGCTTTATATATACCGTGTCGCCTGTCATAACGTCAAGCTCGGCGGGATCGCTGACCGCTGAAGCGCCGTTGGGCGAAAGACTGTACTCTGCCGCAAGCTCCTGGGTAACGATCTCTGTTATCTCAACGGATATTTCGCTTACAATACCGGTCATATCGGCAAAGGAGAAGCTGTACTCGCCGTTTGCGGTAACGGTTCTTGTGAAGTAATATTTTCCGTCAAGCTCCTCTCCCGCAAAGCCGCCTTCCTTCATTACGACCCGCTCGTTTGAGACTATCGTAAGAGTCACAAATCTTCCGTTCTCGGCAAGTACGCGCTCTGCTATCTCAAGCTCGGGCGCACTCTTATCGACGTTGGTCACCGCGCCAAATGTCACCGTAACCGAGCTTCCGTTTTCGGCAACGAACTCAAGTGTCATCTCGGGGTGATTATCCGAATAGGTAGCGCTTAGCGTGTTGCCCGCAAGCGTGAAGCTCACAACGTCGGAATCGTACTCGCCGAGAACAAAGAATTCGCTGACCTGCTCGGTAAAGCTTGCCGTAGCGATTATATCCTTGTTCGTCGCCTCAAGGTTCTTGTTTGCCGACCATTCGATGCCACCTACAAGCGATATTTCACGAAGATTGATCTCGTCGACCGAAACGTCGATCCGGGATTCAACCGCGGCTCCGTTATAAAGCATCCGATAGTTGATCACGTAATCGTCGTTGTCGGAATACTCAACGTAGGGTCTCATGTAATATTCGCTGTCGGCATCGGACTCATAGCCTACCGTGACGGAGCCGAATATCTCAAACTCCTCAGCCCCCTCGGGCGCTATAATATAAGCCCTTATAAGCTCGTTTGTTATCGGCACCTTAACTACATCGGGCGCGGGCGCCGCGCCGACGTCGGTTACGTCAAACGCGATAGAAGAATAATTGCCTTTCGCGTCCACAACGAAAAGTGAGAATTTTGCGTTTTTCGTTATGGTCAAGAGCTTTGAATTAAGATGTACGCCCTCGATTGAATCGCTGACTCCCGTTTCATAATCGGGAGCGTCGGCGTAAAGACCTTCCTTGATAAAGATACGCGTCCGACTCATATCCACCGTCTCTATAATGAAGCGGTACGAGGTACTCCAGCCGAGTATATCAAGGATCTCGCCCGTATCGGCGCGGTTTCCGACGAACTCAAGATTGGTGTAGCCCAAATAATCGGTAAGAGCCTTGGAATTTCTCGCGTTTTCAAGCTGAAGCGCAAGTCTCTCATTGGAATATACTCCGTTAAGATTCGAGTAAGCGAGAAGCTGAACGTTTGGCGTTTCCTTATCCTCCTCGGCTTTGCCGAGGGGATCGGGGATCTCATAAAGCGTGATCTCAAGCGTCGCAGTAATATCATAAGGTATCTTCACCGTATCGTCGCCGAGAATTGCCGAAATCTCCGCAGATGAGAAGGTATAGCTTGTGTCGCCGCCGGGGATAAAGGTAAAGCTCGGCGCTCTGCCGGTGTAATTATCCTTAAGCGAGAAGCTGTTGTCGACGAGATATACCGTGACGCTTCCGTAGCGGTATTTAGTTCCGTCCTCGCTCAGGTTCACCTCGTCCTCGCTGTAAGACCAAACGAGATAAGGAGAAGGCTTTCTGATATTGTCCACCGTGATAAAGTGCATCCGTTCATTTCCCTCGGAGTCTATGTGTCGGTAAGAAAATCTTGTGTTTTCCCTTACCGTAACGGTCACCGACGGACTGTTGTTGCCCGTGACGCTCATGATATCATAGTCGTTAATATCAACGAATATTGCTCTGTTGTCTTCTCTCGTCAGAGTTACCGTTACCTGCCCTGCCGTTTCCGTGATTTTTGAGAAGCTTATCTTCGTATCGGGATCAGCCGAGTTGGTTACTGTATATTCAAGGCTTACGGTATTACCGTAAAGATCGGTTACCTCAATCGAATACGTACCGTTGCCAAACTCACCGGTGCGGACAACGGTGCCGTACTCTCTCGTTTCAAAGTTGAGCTTCAGCTCCGCTCCGTATTCCTTCATCTCTACCGATGAGACACCGTAGTCGACGTAGTAAAGCGTTACCGCTCCGCTTGTCTCAAAGCGATCTCCGTATACGTTGCGGCAGTTTATAGTGTAATTTCTCGTAACCGACGTACCCGCAGGGTGACTTTCGTCCGCCCTCGGATTCGCAATGTAAAGCGTCAGTCCGATTACCGGGTTTATCGCAGCGCCCATATATCCTACGCTGTTATCCTCACCCGAAAGCAAGACGGTAACAGGCTGGTCAAGGTCGTCGCCCCAGAAGGTTACGGTAGCGTTGTCCCAGTTGATAAGCTCGAAGTTGTGACCGTTTTCATAGTATACTATTGCATTTGTAGAGTCTGCTCGGTTATTTTCGTCGGCAAGATTCCAAATAATATCGTTGGTTACGATGTTAAAGAGATTGTATTTAAGCTCTGCATTTGAGATCATCGTGGTCTCGATCAATCTCTCGCCGTTTGGGTAGAGATTCTCGTAAATCGCATTTTCAAAGCGAAGCAACTCTCGTCCGAAGTATATCGGCTCGTTGTAATATATCCTCTTGGACGTGAACGAGTCGCCGACTATATAGGGATCTTCGAAATAATAGTCGTAGTCAATGTTGTACTCGTTATCAAGCTGCGAGCCTGTGACGGTTCCGTAACGGATATGGTCGCCGATCTGCGGAGCTACGATCGTCACTCCGCCGTACTCGTCGGTTGAAACGAACAGCGCCGTACAAAGCATCTGATACTTCGGGAAATCCGAGGTATAGCTGTTTTCGGTGAAATCCGCGTATTCCTCAACCTTCATTCCGCTCTTTATAACGCCAAGTCCCTGCGCTAACGGAGTAGGATCGTCAATGAAGCCGTCAACAAGCTCTCCGTCGACAAACGAGCCGATATTCATGCCGTAATCCGACCAAAGATCGACGCTGACCTCTCCCGTTCCGTTCAGTGAATATGCCGTCTCAACGAAAAATCTGATACTGCTTGCGTTCACAACTCCCTCAAGCTGCGAGGTCTCGTGAGAGGGTCTGTAATCGTCTATCGCTATATTCAGCTCGGGTGTGTAATCGGTGACTATAACTGTAAGCTGCTTTATGGGGGACACGTAGCCGTTTTCCATCGCTATCTGATAGCAGATAGTGTTGATGCCCTTCATCAGATACAGATTACTAAAGCCATCCGCGCCCTTCGGGATGTTATCAGGCGTATAAATATCATCGGTTCCCGTGATACGTGATAGGTAATCTCCGGTCATATCCTTTGTAAACGACTGGGCGTTTATCTCCGCTTCTGTGGGATCGCTGGCAAGGTTCCACACCTTGAAGCCTTTAACACCGCCAACGGCAATACCCTCGTAGCTTGCCGCCGTATCGGGAGAAGTGAAGATAAGACTGAGTCCCGAAACGCCGTAAGTATAAACCGCGAAAACGCTGCTTCGCATCTCTTCACCGCCGATCGTGACCACGATACCGAGAGAATCAAAGGCTTTGTCCTCGGCATACTTCGTAACCCAAGTATAGCCCCTTTCGGCATCCAACGACGTAATATCCACTTTAGTCTGATATGAATACTGCCACACGCCCGCGCTGTCCGGTGTCTGCGCGTCAAGAACGATTCTTGATGATTCGTAGGAATCGGTACTGCCGCTGTGGCTGACGACGGTTACCTTTAAATAATAAGCGCCCGTCGTATAGTATTCTCCGCTATCGGTTTCATTCTTTATCATAAAGAACTGCGACGCTCCCGCGGAAAGTCCGTCTCGCCTTGCGACCACGGTGTCCTCTTCTCCGCTCTCTCCGACCCTTATGAATTCTATATAGGAGCTTTCATAGTCGAAGTCAAGCAGTCCGAAGTCCGCGTTTGCGAGGTTGGAAACATTGAAGTAGATCGCGGTATTTCGCATCGGGTTTATGCCCTTGCGTGATTGGTTGAACTTGTAAGGCGCGTTGCCGAAGTCAGCGTCCGCTACCACGGTAACGCCGTCTCTGTTAACGATCTCGCCAAAGTCAACCGAGTGGAGCGTCATCCCCGAAAGATACGGAGACGCAAAGCGCACCGTGTAATAATTCGGATCTGCTGCGTAGCTTCCCGCATTTGCCGCGGCGTAAAGATATCCGACCGACGGAGTCATATCTCCGTATCCGTTTTCAAAGGATATCTTAAGCTCACCGTAATAATTTAAGAGTCCGTAAAGCACGCTGCTCTCGGTAAGCTCGTAATCATCGGTTACCGTCTCGGGCGAGGAAACCTCGGAATACACGTCAAGCCCAATCTTTACGCGGTACCACTCTGTTCCCACGAAGGAAAGAAGATCGACCGTCTCTCCCGTCCGAACTACGGTTACGTAGGAATATTCGGGAGATCCTAACGGAGTCAGCGTAACACGCGTATAACCGACGTCTCCGTGCGAGGAAGCATCGGGGCCTCTTACCGTTATTTTGTGGCTGTTGCTTACGTGATTCAGATTTCCTTCATAGGAAACCTTGGTCGAGGGTTTTTCAAGGCTTAGATTTATATAATGCGCGACAGGCTGACTTTCGTTGCCGTATTCGTCGGTAGCCTTTAACCAAATGATGTCAGAATAGGTTCTGTTGTTTTCGACATCAAGTCCGCCGTAGTGTAAGAGGATCTCGTCTTCGACCTCCTTGCCGGATTCAATGACCAGCGGTATCCAAACGGGACTTTCTCCTTCGGCAACATTGCTTTCAATATAATAATATACACCCGTAATATCGTTTCTGTCGCTTGCGGAAATTCCGATCGAAACGTCCATCTCGGTGTTTCCGTTTGTGGCGCTCATGCTTTGAGAGGTGAATTTCACCTCGGGCGCGATCTCATCTACCAGATATTCGATGGTATCCGGCGGATCGACCTCGGAAATATTGCCAGCAATATCCTCCGCCTCTACCGCTACGAACAGATCATCGATATAGATCTCTCCGCCCTCGATAAGCAGGTGCAGATACCACGCATTTGACGCATTGATAAGCGTAACGTCTCCCACGGCGCTCATTCCGTTTGGCACAAGCTCCGATGCCTCAACGTAGCCCGAGACATCATCGGGAGGCACAGCGCTTTCCGAGATCAGATACTTGAAGCTTGTCGCCTTGTCAACTCCGCCTCCTATGCTGATGTCGGCTTTAGTACCGATAATTCCTGCTATTTCCGAATAGTTGTTTACGTCTTCTATATTTATCGAAAGACTCAACGTGTAATATTTTCCTTCGCCGTCGGCCTCCGCCTCGTGTTCCTCAACCGCGTATTTTTCAATAGTCACATTCGGAGCGGTAAAGTCGGCGTACAGCTTACTTGACGGGGTGATCACGTTTGCAAAGGCGGTCTTTCCTTCGATCTCATCGGTCATTTTTGTGACACGGATCAGGGGGTCTTTATCGGTTCCCTCCACTTCGTCAATCTTCATCCCTCTGTAAAGAGGAATATTCTCAAACTTCAGAAGCGTTCCCTCACGGCTTTCTCCGTAGACCTCCTCGATCTTATAATCGGAGGAGGACGTTGTCTTGACAGTCAGCGGAGTTCCGTCGGGATTCAGGATATTAAGCTCGACCGATACGAGCCTTGCCTCCTCCTCGGTAAGATACTGATCGAGGTAAACGTAAACGAACAGCTCGTTTGCAGGTCCTGCGAGCATATCCTCTCTTTTGGCATCTTCCGTTGCTATCTCTCCGTTTGCAAACCCGACGGTACGCTCGTTATAAAGCTTTACGTCGATCGCCTCGAAGGTATTACTGATATAGCTTTGATCCCCGAATGACCAGTTGGTGATGCTCGCCGCGTTGATCGCGTTACCCGCAAAATCACAGATAGCCGTTGTCCACTTATTCGGGTTTAATCCTTCGAAAGTCTCAAGCCTAATGATTCGGTTATCGTAGTCTACCTTGTCATACGCGCTGATGTACATTTCGTCGGCAAGGTCTATCAAGGCGTAATCCATTCGGCGATTGGCTCCGGCGAAGCTCGCCTTCGTTACTCTGTTTACTCTGAAATTCTTATAATTGTAAAGTCCTATGTCTCCGCGGAAGGTAAGCGTGCGATCTCCGTCAAAATCTTCTATGTAAAGTCTTACGTTGCTCTTCTTGTTTGTCGAGAGATCGAGCAGCTCAAGCTCTACCCAGATGTCGTCAAGACTGTCCTTTGCGTTTTTGTGAGTGAAGCGCAGATTTTCGTTCAGCTGCATCGTGAGAACGAGATCAGCGGTGTAGTCCTCTCTCACCTCGCGTGTGACCGTCATATGGTTAACCGACGGCGACGTGTTGTCAATCAGTGTCATATTGAAATCGGTCATTACGCCGCCACTCGAATCGGCATCAAAATAGATAATTGTCCAAAGATCGAACTCCTTGAGCGGAACGTCAAGCGTAAGTCTCACCGGATTTTCGTCGGTAACCTTCCCCGTGGTGCTGTAATCTATATCCGTATCCGGTGAGGACACATTGATCCGTCCGTAACCCGAAACTACGGTTGCGCCGATGCGAAGATAGACCTGATCCATATTCAACCCCAGACCGTTTGCAAGGTAGTCGGTCAGGATCTCCTTGTAAAACAGATCGCCATACAGATGCTGATAATCGTTGATCGGTCTGACTGTTATTCCGCCGTTTGTCAACGTCAGCTCCGAGTGGAACATTGACGAATCCCTGCCGTCAGTGGTTATGCCCCCTCTGCCCTCTCGGTACGGAAGATTCGACTCGATCACCATATCGTCGTGGCGGTCGATCCATATTTCATAATCGTACCACGGCGCTATTGATGCGGTGTAATACGGGCTTTGCCCATCCCGCAAAATATCGTGCGTTCCGTATTCGGTGATATAATCGCGACCGACAAGGAGTTCGTAAATCCAATCATTATAAATAGGATAGGCATCCACGAAAACGTCGACATCGTACGGATTTTTGGTGACTGTCGGTATCTTTACATCGTCGAGCGAGGTGGGCGGTTTAACCTCTCCCGATTCGCTTTCAAGGCTCTTCATCCCGTCCGAAGTCTCGCTTGACAATACCCCAACCGGCAATACCGAAAAAAGGACAAGCATCGCCAGAATAAGTGCAAGTGTTTTTTGTTTTATCGAATATTTTTCAACCATATAGCTCTCCTCGCGCTTTCAAAGGAATATTTTTCAGTGTTCTTTACCATTTTATTAAATATTACCGTATAACTTTCTTTTTTTCGGACATTTGCAGATGCCAAACCACTCCTCGCCCTGTTCAAAGTATTTGCATTCGGCGCAGGCGGTGTCGGAAGTGCGCTTCGCTCCTCCATTATAGCTTACGCAGGCATCCTGCATCATCGTTACAAACGGCTCGCCCTCATCGGTATAAAGCGGTTCCTTCAAGAAATCCGGATAAATGATTGCCGGCTCGCACAGGGGGCTTTGCCGATCCCTCTCATCGTAAAACCCGTATTTCAGCTCAAAGGTTTTGCCAAAGGTGGTTACGATCTTATAAAGATCTCCTTCCTTGGGAGCGTTGTTGAGTGGCGAAATATTGCTCTCAAAAAATTTCGTAAACATTGTGGCTCCTTTCGGCATTTTGTCAAAAAGAAAAATCTGCCATACTTGATAATAACAGTATAGCAGATTATTTTTGTTCGCGGTACTACCCAAAACAACTTTTTTAGGCACTGTTTTTCGAAATCTTATATATCTTTTTGGGGGTGTTTTGGATATATAAAATCATAAGATCGCGGCGAAATCGGCTCTCGAAAGTCCGGATTTTTCACTGACGATACGTATCGCTTGCTTGACGATCGGGACAGACAAATTCAGATTATCGGCTATCTCCTGATTGCTCATTCCAAACGCCGCGAGCTTGGCAACCTCGCGCTCTTTTTGAGAGAGCGTGGTCAAGATCCTCTTTCCTCTGACCGTTCCCGAAAGCTTCGACCAACCCTCGTTATAGACCTTATAAAGCTTTTTTACTTCATTCCAAGCTTCGATATCAACGAGAGATAACCGCTTCTCCATCAGAGAGTCAAGCGCGCGACAGTATTCAGCCAATACACCGTAAAATTTATCCGGAAGGGCGAGCTTTAAGGCTCTGTCGATTTGTCTGATCGCCTCTGTATCATTGCCGCTATTATGATAAACAGCGGCGCAGGTGAGTCGCAAATATATCTCGGACATAACCGTATTCTTTTCGTTAGCCCAACAGATCATCGGCTCAAGAGTATAAGGAACAGAGGACATAACATAAAGTCCTTCAGCGCCGGGGAGCTTCACCGCGCCCGTTGCAACGGCGTAGGCCACGGCGTATAAATATTTAGCGTAATAAACCTTTGCCGCCGGGTAAGCATCCTTATGTAACGGCTCAAAGCAACCGATCTTGAACCATTCCGGAAAGCTTTGAACGCTATAAAGCATAATATCTACAGCGCTTATCGCAAGCTGCATCGCATCTCGGTCGTAGTCGTTTTTTGCAGGCGCTTCGGCAATATGAATCTTGGCTCTGCGCCACATATTGATGTCGCCCTTCCATATTGCGCACATAGCAAGCAGCATACCTGCCGAGAGAACGGCATAGAATCCCGAGTGCTTTCCGAGCAAATAATTCGCGCTCTCGTACACCTTATCTATATTGCCGCGGGAATATGCCACCTCAGCCTCAAAAAGCACCTGCGCCTCGTGATTACCTGAAAGGCTCTCGCCCACGCTATCGGCAGTTCCGGGTGTTTGATACAAGTCGGTCATATAAAGGAACGGCGTTTTGCGAGGGAGAGGCATATCCGCATTTATAAGAGTTCGACCCGCCTTGGTCCTGCCGTCTACAGGCTTATTCGCATCCTTCGGTATCATCCAATCCCGTCCGAATCTTACTGCGCCCTCGATCTTTCCGCCCGCGCAAAGCAGTTGCACACGACGTACACCGAGTCCCCATTTTTTTGCGATCTCGTCTATTTTTAAGTACTCCATATCGATTGTTTTCCCTCCCGAAAATACCGTCTTAATTGTTCGTCAAAACGATTAATTATTGCTCGTCTTAACGAAATATATTATACAACATTTTTTTGACCTTGTCAATCCGTCTGAACAATTTATCTATAAAAATTACCATTTTCTATCCTCCGTTTTTGAGACTTTTTCAAAAACTTAACATAGTTTGACCGGAGATTGAACTGAAAAGACGCAAAAAAGAAGAGCAGACCGAAGCGTCTGCAAAATTAGCGGCAAAATGAAATTAGCCACCACGATTTTCGTGGTGGCTTTTTGATATGCCAAAACAAAGAAAAGCCCCGCGCGAGGCGGGGCGAGGATTACGGCTTTTTTGCAACTTTCTTCAATCGATCAACAAGCACTTTATAACGGGCATCGGAGCGCAAAACAGCCGTTTCATCATCAGTTGTCAACCAGTTAAGCATAGATTGTGAACGGTTGCCCTCAGATTCCATGATCCAACCGCCATCGGAATAACCGCGCAGAACAGGTGAAGTATGGACTGCATTAAAATCATAGGTGTCCATATTGATTGCGAAATCCGCAGATTTTTCTAACCATTTCCACGCATTTTCCAAATCATTGTTTCGAATAAGCACAATTGCTATATGGCTGCACGCAATCTCTCCCTCTTGTGCTAAATACTGATAGTCTCTATCAGGGAACAGAATTTCAAGCAAGTCTACTTGAAGTTTATGCAACTTAATTCTTTCTTCTGTTGAGTAAATCATTTTATCGTTGTCGTGACGATGACCGCACGCACAACCAATAACCGAAATCAACTGACAGATCAAATACGAGATATACGATTGCCTTTTCTCAAAATCCGCATCACCTTTCCAACGATACATCATAAAGTTTTCATACGAAAAATGGGTGCGCGGCATTTCCTCGGCAAGCTCTAACATCTCATCCTTTTTGCCTGCATATCCATAAGCGGTTCCAAGCGTGTCGATTGCCTCATATCGAATCGCACTATCGGTGCACTCCGCAAGGATTCGATTGCAAAGATCAAACACCTCGTCATATTCTTTGATGCCTTTTCGAGAATATTCACACACCAACGAATCGGCAAGACGTTCCATAATCTTGTAATCACGTGGAAATTTTCTGTTCGCTTCACGGAGAATCGCAGTACGCTCTGAACCTTTTCCTTGGTAACCCAACTCGGCTGCTTCGGTTAAATATTTTTTTATTTCCTCATTGTTCTTCTCGATATCGATTCCGAGCAAAACATCTGACGAAACATCGAAAATATGACAGAGTGCGGGGAGTTGGGAAATGTCTGGGGCGGTCCTATCGCATTCCCATTGAGAAATCGCACGCGAAGTGATCCCCAGATACTCTGCAAGCTGTTCCTGCGTAATATCCTTCTCGCGACGCAGGCGTTTTATGGTTGAACCAATAGACATAATATTGTCCTCCAAAAAGTATTCAAAAGCGCTTTTGTGATTTTATTATATCAGATTTAAAAAAATATTCCACGAAGTGTTTGTTGAGGCAAAGTATAGTTTTGCTTTGATTTTCAAAGATATTATAGCACAAAAACTTAAATATATCAAGTTGCATTTTCTGCTTTCCCGACGCTTGCGTCTGGGGCAAGCATAGCGCGTGGACGTCCACCGCCAAATGGCGGCGCCCGTCTCGCACCGTCCCTGCGCTCACGCTGGGACAGAATCGGGCAGAAGCCCGAACCCACTATTTGCAGAGGAACAGCGCACGAAAGCCTTCCTCCGGGAGGAAGGGGGACCACGAAGTGGTGGAAGGAGCACGCGTGACTTTCAGTTTGCACGGATTTTATTGTTACGCGCTCTCCCTCAGTCGCCTACGGCGCCAGCTCCCTCCCGGAGGGAGCCTTTATGTAAGCCCGTCTCAACAAAAAACACCACCAAAGAAAAATCCTTGGTGGTGTTCGTGTTTTCTCCGCTAAGAATGCAGAGAGAAGTCTGCTCCTCTATGAATTTGCTTTATGTTACAAGCCTTTCAGAATCAACCGAAGTAACGCTTCAGAAGTCCCTCGAATGCTCTGCCGTGTCTTGCTTCGTCGCGTGCTTTTCTTGGGCTTCGAGGTGGGAGAGCTTGGTGAAAGCTTTGCGGTGCATGATCTTGTGAGATCTGCTGTTTCGTGGTATAGCTATTGAAAAGTATAGATCTCCAATACATTTCCAATAAGGAGGACAGTATGGCAAAAACATCATCAAGTGTGTATCAGCTATCAAGCGGCACGTAGGCCAAGGCTTGCTCTTTTTTATTATTCTCCAAAGAGGGCAGACCGTAAACGGTCTGCCCTCTCGGATTTGCGACTTAACGCCGCATTTTAAATTTTAGGCCTCGAGAAAGAAATTTTATTGAAATTCCCTTCTCTATCCGTATTAGTCGTTGTAGTACTCCAACATGATACCCATGCCGTACATATGCATCGTGATGTAGTCACCCTTGAAGCAATTACCGGAAGCAAATTCAGGCGAGGTCGATCCACCCAAGAAGTTAATGGTGTAGGATCCGGGCTGTGCTCCGTAGGGGTCAGCAAAGAAGTGACCGCCCGCAGAGGTGGTGAATATAGGAGCCTGACTGATCGCAGGTATCGACATATATGTGTCATAGTACCAAGGCAGTGTACCAAGAGCAGGCTTAACCTTACTTGCATCCTTGATCATCTGCATCTTGACCTCGCCGCCCTTAGTAAAGGATCCGCTGTACTGCTCACCGGGAGTAACTCCTACACCCATAACTACCATAACCATGTTCATGGTTTTTACACCCTGGATCTTCTGATCGCTGATGTAGGATGCGTTGATACCCTGGGCAGCTGCTGTACCCTTAACCAACTCGTTAAGAGCAGCTATCTGTGCCGCCATAGGAGTCTGGTTAACTGCTACGAACCAAGCCTCCTGACCTGTTACGTATGAGTAAAGCTCAGACTTATCGTCTACCACAACGTCAACACTCATCTCGTTGTTGCCGGCAGCAGAGGCTCTGTTGGACTGAGCAAGGATAACGGGACCGCCACACTTTGCAAGCAAGGAATCTACAATATTAATTCTTGTACCAAAGATACCGTTCCAAGTAGGAGCATCTTCGCCGGGCTTGTCTTTTCCAAGCCACTGGTCATTCTGCATTCCGTTGTCGTTCCATACGAAAATGTGGCCCTGCCATGCGTTGTAGAACTTAACCTGGTCAAGGTTAATGGTGCAGTTGCTGCCCTCCGGACGCATAGAAACAACGAATGCGTCAATATTAACGTTAGTAACGTTGACGGTAAGACCCTTATTTGCCAAGCAGGTCAAGCCTCTCATATGTCTTTCACTGGCAGACTGGTCGTTGCTGTTGGGGTCGTTATCTCTGAACGCGACATCCTGAACGTTAGCTATCTGTTTGTCATTGGGCCAATCAACATTATTGACATCCTGACCGCTCAAATTCCAATAATCGCGTACATCAAGTCTGAAGCTAAAGAGCGCAGAGTTGGAATATTCGTCTATATTGTTCCATACGTTCTTGGGAACTACGCAAGGAAGATTATAGGAGAAGATGCTATAATAGTTGCCGTAGATCGTGAAGGGATTATCGGAAGCGACCAAGCGCTGGAACACCTCCAATTTGTCTATAAGCTCGGTCTTTGTTACTCCATCTTTGGTATAGGTGTGGAAGTACTGGGAAGGAAGGTCTTCAACCTCAATGGTCATATTTCTGTGCAAAATGATTGCATTGATAGAATTGGGGTCCGTAGTAATTCCGTTTGCCTGAAGGAAATCCCTGACAACACCACCCTGTTCAGGACGATCGGCAGAAGAAATATCCTCGTTCAGTTTTTCCGTTGTGCTTGGGCCATAGTCGTTTGTGATAAGGTTAAGCTCAATCTCATCGTAAATGTTGTAACCGTCTACGACTCGGATATCGTGGGGTTCTGCTTTACAGTGAGGAGCCGCCTCGGGAGCAATTACAAGTCTAAATTCTCTATTAGCTGCCGCAGCAGTGAACTGATAGGTGTGATTTGTACCATTAAATGCTACCACTGCATCACGATCAGCACCCGTAAGAGGAGTTTTTGAAACTACACCATTTATGATCTCATAGATATCAACCTGGGTAGCATAGTCCTTACCGTTTACTTCAACGAGCTTGTTGTTATCGTCAAGAACCGCTACGTTAAGATAGAGAATGTAGGGGTTGTTGTTACCGACTACATAAATGTTGTCGGTATCCTTAAAGTTATTCTTATAGGTATCGCGAGCGATAAGAGTATCGGGGAGCATAGCGCCGAAGATGATTCCGTTAACGCTGGCACCTGTATCTACAACGTTTACAGTGTAGGTTGCAGTGTGTTCTCCATTGGGGCCTGTATACGTAACAGTCAATGTCTTCTCGCCTTGCACAGAGGTATCAAGTGTAGAAACACTGGTAAGTTCAGAGAGAGATACGTACTCGTAAGATCCATCGGTATACGTAACCTTTACTATGATTCCGGAAACATCGTATTCATCATTAAGCTTTACATTGGAGGGCACACTACCGGGCTCTATCTCTATTTTATCAACGTCTATTACGATAATCTTTGCCTGTGCCTGGTAGAGCGGGATACCAACATCGTTAAAGTCTGCATCCGTGCCTCCGGTAGGCAAGTAAATGAACTGTACAACGAGTTCACCTGCTTTACTTGTATCAAGAGTGAGATACGAAGCGGGAATATAATTGTCGTTATTGTTCCAAAGGAGGGCAGGATCATCCAGCTTAATAAGTATGATGTCTTCCTTCTCTACTCCGTCTACGGTATATCTGTAAACGAGAGTAATTCTGAAATCTGCATAGGAAAGCTGGTTTCCTGCAAGAATAGAACCGGGGATAGTGCCGTTATAAGCGTGTACCTGATAAAGAGCTGCTACAATGAGCTTTCTGCTTGCGCTTTGACCTGCGTAAGTCACGGTGAAGGTATCCGCGCCGAGCTCGGTGCCGGTATAGGTAACACCGGAAAGAGAGGTGACTGCTACGATCTCCTCTTTACCGCTTGCATAGGTGATCTTTATCTGAAGGTTGGAATAGTCGATAGCGTATCCGGTACGGATAACGTAGGGGAGTCCGCTGAATATTTCAATCTTTACAACTTCATCTACGGTGTAATCAAACTTAGCTTCTGCGCCCATATAGGATACTGTAAGCTGCTTGTTTCCGCCGCTTGTTGTGTCAGCCGCAGAAACGGTTACACCGTCATTCTTGCCAACGACGCGGGTAGAACCGTCCTTAAACGTTACGGTTACGGTAACACCGTCTGTGACAAGCGCGCCGTTCTTATTAACAGTGGTGGGGATTCCGCTGACAACCATGCTCTCGATGCCAACGACCTCAACCTCAACGCTGGCGCTCTTGGTGATGCCGCCATAGGTATATGTAACGGTAAGAGTTTGCTTGCCAATAGCGCTTGTGTCTATGTCGCTAACGGTAAAGTCACTCAAAACGTGCGAATACGTGCCGTTTTCGTAGCGTCCCTTTATAACAACGCTGTTCTTGTCGTAGGTTCCGCCAATGCCGATGGTCTTATCCCAAACCACGATCTCAACGGCGGTAAACTCGGGAGCAGTAACAGAAATTTCAAACGTGCCTTGCGCGCCGTTTTCGTATGTAACTACGAGAACACGTTTTTGTGTGCCGTTAGCACCTGCGTTGAGCTCGTCGATATTGGTAGTAAAGCCCTCTTTCAATTCAACGGTGGTTTGATTGGTGTCATTATATACACCGTACACCTTCATTCCGGAGATATCAATCAACTTACCGGACGGTATAGAATTTGCAACGCCCGATATATAGAGAGATGTGATAGTGCAAACCTTAACGGTTGCGGTATCGGTCTTGCCCTCGTAGGTAACGGTAAGAGTTGTGTTACCTGCAACGCCCGTTGCGATTTCAATGGTGAGATCGCTTGCGGAAATAGTCTTGGTTGTTCCGTTTCCGTAGGTTGCGATTACTGTTACGCTATTCTTGTTGTATTCGTCGTTAATGAGAACCTCGTTTGCAAAGCTCTCGATCTCGATTCCTACAA
>JAZNII010000076.1:0-32670 GCA_045577415.1 Eubacteriales bacterium | reverse complement strand
AGTTGTAGTTAACACTTGTCTTCCTAAGACCGCTTGGCCTCCGACTTGCCTTGAGATACTACGATCCTAAACGCAGAGATAACCCCGGCGATTTCTTTCCTATGCCGAAGGCTGTGTTCCGTCTCGGACTTGACCACGGAGAGATCGCACAAGTCGGATCGTAGCCATGTCGTTCTGTGAGCCAAGGAGTTGTAGTTAACACTTGTCTTCCTAAGACCGCTTGGCCTCCGACTTTCTACATATTTCTTGACGGTGTTGTTGCTCATACCCAGTGCGCTCCCGATGGTAGCATAGCTCGGATGGCAGGTGAAGGTTTTCCTGTCCTCGCAGTACATGAGGAATGCAAGGAGAGCGATCTCGCCGTAGTCAAGTCCGAGACGGAACACAGCCTTCGGCATTGGAAAGAAATCGCCGGGGTTATCTCTGCGTTTAGGATCGTAGTATCTCAAGGCAGTACCTCCTTCTTGTTTTTCTTCTGTCGGTTTTGGTTTCATAAGTTTTCATGGTAGTAGAACTCCTTTTATAAAATTTGATTTTGGTTTTGAGAATAAAAAAAAGAGAGTGCCGAGATTTTTTCTCGACACTCATGGTGTTGGCAGGAATTATTTTGGATAGAATTTTTCTTCAAGCTGCTCGGTGTTCTGCGAGTTATCTATGATCACATGAAGGTATCCGAGGATATTTTTCGTGATGAGATTCCACGCTTCGCCGGGATCACTATTCCAGAATACGAGTTCGGGATAAATGTAATCCCGCGCTCCCTTGACCTTGGAGAGTAGCCTGCGACCGTCCTCATACACAAGGCATGCGAACAGCAGATGTCTGCATCTTGATACTGCGCTATCCTTCTTTTTATCAAGCTCCTTGAGGAGCAGGCAGAGGATATGGTCGTTGACAACATTCTTGCTCACGGCAGAAAGACAACGCTCAAATATTTCTTGCGCTTTCTCCATGAAGATGGCTTTGTCATCGTCCTCGGCGTTCTGCGCTTTCAGCATCAACACACGGATTGCTTTCTCCGCTTCCGAAACAATTTTTATAATATTTTGCTTCTTGTGCGTATCGTTAGCACCGCAGTCCGTTGCATCAAGCTCGAACAGCTCCGAGAGAGGAACGTTGCGCGTTTTCTTCACCTGACTCTTGTATCCCTCGACGATATCGTAGAGGAATGACATCGGAGTATTGAGCGTGACCGACTCATCTGTTTCGGGAGCTTCGCCCTCGGTGATGAAGCGGAAGAATTCGGGGAGCTTGCCGCCGTTATGCTTTTTATAGGCATCTCTCGGCTTTTTGAGAATACGCAAGACCTTGCCTGCATTCACCGCATACATTCTCTTTGCCTTGTCGATCTCCATGCCCGAAAGAACGGCGAGCTTGCACACGTCAAGGTAGATCCACTTGACCTCGTCCATGCTTCTGCCGTAGGCAATCTCGTTCCAATAAAGGCTATTGAGGAATTGTGATAGATTGACGATATCCCCGATAAGGTTATTGGAAATAGCAACGTCCAGCTTCGCAAGCCCCTTTGGAGAATTCTCATAGTCGGTCTTTCCGATGGGATCGATCTTGCACACGGGAACACCGTAATGATAGTATTCCTCATTGGCAGGATCGCAGAGGAGCTTGTTCGGCGTTACGAGCATGGTATCCGAATCGTAATCGCAACCGTTCAGCCTTTGCTGAATATTATTGCCGATAGCGTTCACGCAAACAATGGCAGCGGTAAGGTTGAAGTATTCGTCGATTTCCTCGTAGCTTCGGTTCTGCACGATATAAAGATTTCCCATCGTGATGTGTGGGCTTCTCGCACAGAGCAACCATTCGCCGTCCTCAAATCTGTTGGTATAGGCTTCGTTTTCCTCAAACAGTAGCGACTCGGTCGGCTCGTAGTCCTTGTGTACCGTCGCATACAAGAATTCATAAGGGTTGCCGAATATGGTCTGATAGTTGCCCTCGACCAATATCTTGCCCTTTTTCATACGCTCCTTGAAGCTACGGCACAGCTCGTCACGGTAGGTCTTATAGAAGTCCGTCCGCTGAAAATCCTCCGTCCGCGCCATCATATCCATAATAACACGGTGGCGGTAATTCTCCACATTCATCGGTGCAAGTCCGTCTGTGATATGATCGTAGCTTGCGACCTTGGCATAATAGCGGAGGAACATAGGATCGGACTGTATCTTGCCAAGGTAGTCGAGCGTAGGCGCTAAAAATTTTGCTATCTGCTCGGGTGCCGCATTGATGGTATTGATCAGCTGATAGTTGGTGTACACCATATTACCGAACATATGCAAAGGCTTCTTGTCGGTCTTGACCACGCCGAAGGTGGATGTGGTCTTTCCTTCATACACGGCATCAAGCCACGACTTGAAGGCTTCGCCAAGGCTCATACCTTTCGGCATAAACTTGAGGTATTTGAGGCTGCTTTCGGTAATGACGAGCTTGATGTCCTCGACCTTTCGCGCGGTGGTGTAGCCTGCAAGCTGTCCGACGGTAGTGATGCCTTTATCTTTGAACCACTTTTGCAGATTCGTATTGAACGCACAGGTTTTGAAGAAGCGGTTACGAAGGAGCATCATGCCTTTATCTCCGTAGCCTGCGTTCTCGAACTCGCTCACGTCAAGGAGAGCTTCGCCATCCCATATCACGTTCTCAATCTCGGTTTCTTCTTCCTCTGCCGTAAGTCCTACGGTTGCATCTTCCTTTACGCATATGGCTTTGGTAGTAAAACGACTGACCTTATCGGGAATGATGAGGAGCGCTTTTTTTGGAAGCCTGATTGTGCTTTCGATGCTACTGAGAGTCAAAGCAATATACGCCTGCCACGATGCCTGATCCGAAACACTATCCGCAGAAAGACCGCAGGCACTCCAAGCCATCATATCTGCATAGAGTGGCTCTGCGATAAACAAACAGCGACCGTCACGGCTTGAACCTGCGCTTCGCTTATAACGCACATAGTGGATGCCGTCAATGTCAAAGCCGTGGGTGTAGAGCTGCTCTCGGATTTCCTCGCATTTCACGGCAGAAGGAATATCCTTCTTGCTCCGTTTGTATTCCTTCTTTTCTGCATCGTACTCGAAATACTTTCCGAGAAGCTCGGCAGAGAGAGGATTCTCCACGGGAGCGTAGCTCTTATCGTTCTCGTAGGGGATTTCGATTGCTATGAGCGTAGGCACGCCTCCCACCTCACGCACACAGGCGTGGTCTTGCATATCCGCATCGGTGACAGTATGACCGTAACGCACAAAGCAACGTCCGAATTGCTCGAACTCCTTTACAGCGTAATCGAAGGACACGCTGACAATGGCTCTGCAATATTTCTTTTCCGCAAGGTAGGGATATCCCATCTCGGCTTCGTGTGCCTTATACACCTCGCACAGCTTGTCTGTGTCAAGGCTCTCGTCGATGATGCCGTCGAATTTGTCGGCGTTGAGCTTTCCGTTCTTCAGCGCGGTAATCGCTTCGGCGCGAAACAGGTCTTTGCCTTGGATCGCCATGATCCGCATATTGCCATACACTTTTTTCTTTTCTGCCGTCATAGATATCCCTCCTTTCGTTTGTTTTCTTGATAGTATATTCTACCATATTTTACGGCTTTTTTCAAGACGGAGAATGTGAACGACATGATATTTCATTCAGAAAATTCGCATTTTGACCTTCCTACCATTTATCCAATATCACGGGATAGGTGAAAACAGCACAAAAGTCCTTGATTTCTCTATACTTTTGCGCTTAACAGCCGTACGGCAGAAAAAGAAAAACTGTAAATATCGCCGTTAATTTTACAAATCTGTGTAAAAATTTCATGCAAAAGTGGTCTGTCCTACATTTTGGGACAGACCTCTTTGGAAACTGCTATTTCTTCGTGTTTTCGCCGTCGCCGTTTTCTTTGACTACAGCGATGCAGATATTGAGGTTTGGATCAATTACAACGCTACGATTTTTTGCTCAATTGCTTTAATCACCATGGCAAACTCCGCATCGCTCTTTCCCGTGGGATCGGGCAATCCCCAATCGTCGTCAAAGGCTCTACCGATGAAGGGGCATCCCACATCGCATCCCATGGAGATCGCAATGTCGGGATGCGGTATCTTATCAACCATTTTGCTATACTGTGTCAGCTCCATATCGATGCCGTAAAGCTCTTTCATCAGCCGCACAGCATCCTGATTGATCTGCGGTTTTGTTTCCGTGCCTGCCGAGTAAAAGTCAAACTCATCACCTCGCAGGTGCTTTCCGAGAGCCTCCGCTATTTGACTGCGGCAAGAATTATGTACGCAAATAAAGGCTATCTTCTTTTTCATTTGAACGGACACCTCTCTTTGATACATTGATTGTTATGTGCGGAATGTGTGCACTTGACCTCGTGGGTCTCCATTTCAACACCGAGATGTTCTTTTGCAAACTCAACCGCCTTGATAATGGAAATATAAGAATCACGCTTACAGCAACGGGGACCGCCGACCTCACCGATTGCGCCAAGCGCTGAGGATGTCATCTTGTTTGACAATCCCCATGCTTCATTAGCAAGAGGGGTTGAGCCTGTCACGATAGATACGAACATTCCTGCACTCACCCCTGCACCGCAAGCTCCCCAAAAGCCGCAAGCTCCACCGGGCACTTTCTTGCCTCTCGCCTGCATCTCGGAGAGTGCTTTCTCAAGATCGATGTCACCGCCTGCGTTCTTATATGCGGTAAGCAATGCAGACCCTGTCATCACGTGATGCTCGGGGCCGTGCATATGGCAAAACGGAAGAGCCATCAGCTTTTGAATGATAACTATAGGATTCTTGGTTTTCTCCGCAAGGCACACACCTATGATGCTGTCCATTCCCTGCGTGTGACACTCGTTGCATACGTAGTGACCGTTCTCACAAACAGTTTTGCTATTTTCTTTTTTATGGCAGATGGTACATTCCATCAGCTCATCGTTTTCCAAATATTTCAGCGGTGCACCGCATATCAAGCATTCGTCTTTCATAATCAGCCTCAATAAATTCTTATTTTTCGATGACTTTATTATATCATATTTATGTGAATAATTCAATCATTTTGCCGTTCCTTTGGCATAGCGATGCAATTTTAAAGGGCCAACACTCGGTCAGCCCTCTTAAGAATTATGCAAGCTTGGTCACGGAGTATTTGCTTAAATATTCCTCGTACTTATCGCTGTAATGTGCGTTACCTGCTTTAAGGCTCTTAATCACCTCGTGAGCGTTCATCGTATGCTCGCTTACGTCGATAATACCGACGGCAACGTTGGAGCAATGGTCACTCACGCGCTCAAAGTTGGTGATGAGATCCGACCATATAAATCCGGTTTCCACAGTGCAAGAGCCTTCCTTAAGTCTTGCGATATGGTTATTACGAAGAAGCGTTTTAAGGTTGTCGATAACCTGCTCGAGAGGCTCTACGTCGTATGCGAGCGCAATATCGTTGTTAATGAAAGCTGTTTCGGTCAAAGCAAGTATTTCATTCGTTGCGGCGCAAAGAACCGCGATTTCCTCTCTTGCGGCAGGCGAGAACTCAATGCCTTTTTCACGAAGCTCCTCCACCGATTCAAGTACGTTTACGGCGTGATCGGAGATACGCTCAAAGTCACCGATCGCTTTGAGAAGCTTGGTAACAGTCGCGCTGTCCTCGTCGGACACCTGACTCTTACTGAGCTTTGTCAGATATGTACCGAGAATATCTTCATAGTGGTCGGTATCATCTTCTATCTTTCTGATTCTTTCTGCAATTTCTGGTGTATAATCTGTTATGGATTGTATGCTGAGTCTGAAGCCTTCGATAGCTTCGGTTGCCATCTTGGAAGCCAAGTGGCTGCTCTGCTCAACCGCGATAGCAGGAGTTGCAAGCAGACGTTCGTCAAGCTCAACGATCTTTTCGGGAGCTTTTCCTTCGGGAACGAGCTTATAGGCGAGCTTTTCAAGGAGCGAGGATGCCGGCAGAAGAATAATGGTGCAAATAACATTGAATATGGTGTGGCATATTGCAATACCTAAATATGTTGCTGATTCGCTCAGTATCAGCGGCTTGAATATAAGACTGATAAGGCTGAATACAGCAAGACAAATTACAGTTCCTATTACGTTGAACGATAGGTGGATAAACGAGGCACGCTTTGCGTTTTTGTTAGCACCAAAGGACGAAAGCATTGCAGTTACACAAGTTCCGATGTTCTGTCCCATAATGATCGGAATAGCTGCCGAGTAGGATACCGCACCCGTTACGCTGAGTGCCTGAAGGATACCGACAGAAGCAGACGAGGACTGAATAATAGCGGTAACAAGTGCGCCGACAAGCACACCGAGAATAGGATTGGTAAAGGCAAGGAAGAGATTTTGGAACTCGGGAACCTCTGCAAGCCCCTTTACCGCACCACTCATCGCATCCATACCAAACATAAGCGTAGCAAATCCGAGAAGGATCGTTCCAACGTCCTTTTTCTTTGAGGACTTTGAGAACATGGTAAACGCAATACCGATAAGAGCGAGGATTGGCGTAAAGGACATGGGCTTCAAAAGCTTCATTACGATATTATCACTTGATATACCGCCGAGGCTGAGCAGCCAAGAGGTAACGGTCGTACCGATATTTGCGCCCATTATAACGCCAATGGATTGCTTCAAGGTCATTACTTTGGAGTTAACAAAGCCAACGACCATAACGGTTGTGGCAGACGAGCTTTGAATAACGGCGGTAACACCCATACCTGTTAAAAAGCCCTTGAATTTGTTGTCGGTAAGCTTGCCGAGAAGCGCCTTTAAGCTGTTTCCGGCGCGTCTTTCAAGTCCGTCACCCATCACGTTCATACCGAACAAAAACAGGCACAGACCTCCGATCAAGGCAAGCGCATCGAAAATGTCAAACATAGATTTTCCTCCATTTTATATGTATGAACCGCAAAAATTGCGGTATTTTATCATAACCCGCATTATTATAACATTCACAGATTTCACCGTCAATAGACTTTACATAAACCTTACATTGCGAATTTACATAAACCTTACACGCACCGAACGAAAGTATGGTAGTTAGGATTTTTCATCTGCGGTATAATGATGGTGCAAAACACGAAAAGGAGATTTTGAACAATGAAAAAGATTTTTGCACTCATACTTACATTCGCACTCACACTCTGCACTCTTGGTGCGCTTACCTCTTGCGGTGGCGGGGCGTTTGATGAAAACAAGAACATCAGCGTTGTCACCCGTGAGGACGGTAGCGGAACGAAATCCGCATTTATGGAGATTATCGGACTCAAGGGCAAGACCGATGTTTCGGGCGTTATCGTTGCAACGGGCACAGCTGCCGTTCTCCAAGAAGTCAAAGGCAATCCTCTTGCCATCGGCTACGATAGCCTTGGTTACATTACCGACGAGGTAAAGGTTCTCAAGGTTGACGGTGTCGAGCCTACTCTTGAAAACATCAAGAACGGTTCTTATAAGATTTCCCGTCCACTTAACGTAGTTTATCAAGAGAGTAAGGTGGCAAGCGAAGTCAATAACGCATTCCTTACCTTCCTTCAAAGCTCTGATGCACAGACCATTATTTCGGATAACGGCTACGTTTCCACCAAGGAAGGCGCGGTTGCATACACCGTAATTCCGGGACTTTCGGGTGAGATTGCAATTTCGGGTTCTACCTCGCTTAAGCCCCTTGTGGAAAAGCTTGCCGCAAAGTTTGAGGAAATGCAGAGCGGTGTCAGCGTTACTGTTGGCGGTGGCGGAAGCGGTACAGGCTATAACGATGCAAAGAACGGTGTATCCGATTTCGGTATGATTTCCGAGGCCTTCAATCCTTCTAAAGCCGATAACTGCACCTACTACGAGGTTGCCAAGGACGGTATCGCCGTTATTGTGAATAAGGCGAACATCTTTGACAACATTTCTCTTGAAGATCTCAAGAACATCTACAACGTAGAGGCAGGAGATGCGGCTATCAAGACCTGGGCAGACGTTTCGAAATAATATGAAAAATCTGTACGGATTTATAAACGCGAGAGAAAAGGTCATGCGCGGCGTGTTCCTTTTCTCCGCGATCTTTTCAATTCTCGCGCTTGCGACTATCACAGTATTCTTATTCGTTAGCGGAGTGCCGTTTATTGCAAAGACGGGCTTTGCAAAGTTCCTGTTCGGTAGTGATTGGGCACCGCTTGCAGACACACCAAGCTACGGGATATTCCCGATGATCGTAGCTTCGCTTTACGTTACGGCTCTTTCGGTTATCATAGGCATTGGTATAGGACTTCTCACGGCAATCGCGCTTTACAAGTTCTGCCCAAAGAAGCTCGTTGCTTCAATAAGGCAGATGATCAACCTGCTTGCAGGTATTCCTTCGGTTATTTTCGGTCTGTTCGGTATGACCATCATCGTACCTTTTGTCAGAGATTACGTGTCCCCCACTGGCGTTGGATACGGTATTCTTTCGGCTTCGCTCGTTCTCGGTATTATGATTTTGCCGACCATCGTCAGTGTAAGCCTCGATTCTCTGAACAGCGTTTCAAACACCTACTATGAAGGTGCGCTTGCGCTCGGCGCGACCAGAGAACAAGCCACGTTCAAAATCATGTTACCTGCCGCAAAAAGCGGTATTCTCGCCGGTGTTGTACTTGCTATTGGACGAGCTATCGGTGAGACGATGGCGGTTATTATGGTAATTGGCGGTAGCCCCGAAATGCCCGAAAGCCTGTTCCAAAGTGTCAGAACTCTGACGGCTAATATTGCTATGGGTGCTTTGGAGCTGAACGGAGATGCGCTTTCCGCGCTGATTGCGACGGGCGTTGTGCTGTTTGCGTTCACCCTGATACTCAACGTTAGCTTTTCATTGCTCAAAAAAGACAGTAGCGACAAAGAAAGACGAGGTGCAAAGAAATGAGAACGCTATATTCTGCACTCAAATATATTTGCATCGTCGCACTCGTCATATCTTTGATCGCTCTTGTCGCCGTTGTTGCATACGTGCTGATAAACGGCGTTGATAAGCTTTCTTTAGATCTTCTTTTTGGGGATTATAAGGACACGCCTTCTATTCTCCCTGCGTTTATCGGAACACTCCAGCTCGTCGGTATAGCTGCTATTATTGCAGTTCCGATTGGTGTGGCAAGTGCTATCTTCCTTGTCGAATATACGAACAACAAGGGTAAGTTCGTGAAAATCGTTCAGGTCGCTACCGAAACTCTCGCAGGCATTCCGAGTATCGTTTACGGTCTTTTCGGTTATCTGATCTTCGTGGTCACTTTCGGTTGGGGCTATTCAATGCTCGCCGGTGGTATCACACTTGCGATTATGATCCTACCTACCATCGTAAGATCTACACAAGAGAGCCTGCTTTCCGTACAGGGTGGACTTCGTGAAGGCGCGTATGCGCTTGGTACAAGCAAGGTCAGAACCATCTTCAAGATCGTCCTTCCGTCAGCCGCAGGCGGTATCGTGACCGCAATTATCCTTGCCATCGGGCGTGTCGTTTCGGAGAGTGCCGTGTTGATTCTTACCATTGGTATGGTTGTCAATAAAATTCCCGAAACCTTGATGGCACCGGGCACAAGCCTCGCGCTTGATATTTACTATTTCGCAAGCCACGGTTATCCCGATGAGGCGGCTGCTACGGCTGTTGTGCTTCTAATATTTGTTATGATACTGAACCTGCTCGCAGGCTTTATCGGTAATCTGATTAGAAAATCTACGTATGGAGATGCAAAATGAATGAGTTTATTGGTAGTATGAATATCACCGCCAAGGGTTGCAACCTTTACTACGGTGATTTTCACGCTTTGAAAAATATAAACATAGAGATCCCCGAAAAGCAGGTCACGGCTCTGATCGGACCTTCGGGATGCGGAAAGTCCACTTTCCTCAAAATATTCAACAGAATGAATGACCTTGTGGAAGGCTGCCGCATTGAAGGCGAATACCGTATCGGCGGCGTTGACATCTTCGACAAGGAAACCGATGTGAACGTTCTTCGCAAGAACGTCGGTATGGTGTTCCAAAAGCCCAATCCGTTTCCGATGAGCATTTACGATAATATCGCTTTTGCTCCGAGAACATTCGGTATTACAAAAAAGAGCGAGCTTGACGAGATCGTAGAGCAATCTTTACGCCGCGCAAGTATTTGGGACGAGGTCAAGGACAGACTTCGGGGGAACGCACTCGGTATGAGTGGCGGTCAGCAGCAAAGACTTTGTATCGCGCGTTCTCTCGCCGCAAGTCCCAAGGTGCTTTTGATGGACGAGCCTACATCGGCTCTTGATCCAATCTCCACGGGCAAGATCGAGGAGCTTATGGAAGAACTCAAAAAAGATCTGACTATCGTTATCGTAACGCACAATATGCAGCAGGCAACGAGAATTGCTGATAAGACGGCGTTCTTTCTTCTCGGTGAGCTTGTTGAATACGGCAACACCGACGATATTTTCACTTCTCCCGTCGACGAGCGCACCGAGCGTTATATTACTGGAAGATTCGGTTGATTTTGTAACAAATTTATGGTATAATATTAAGGAGATAGTGATATGTCTATCAGAAAAATATTTGAAGAAGAGCTTGCCGACTTAAAAACACAGCTCGTCGAGATGTGCAGACTTACCGAGCAGATGATCTCGGATGCCATCACAGCGCTTGTAAACCGTGACCGAGAGCTTGGCAAAAGCATTGGCGTGATGGATAAGCGAGTGGACGAATACGAGATGGCGATTGAAAAGAAGTGTATGCGAATCCTTCTCAAGCAACAGCCTGTGGCAAAGGATTTCCGTGAGGTTTCCACCGCGCTCAAGATGATCACCGACATTGAACGCTTCGGCGACCAAGCCGCTGATATTGGCGACCTTGTTTACACGATGCCGGGCGATGCCTATATCAAGAAGCTCACGCACATTACCGCTATGGGCAATCTTGCTGTCAAGATGGTCAGAGAGAGCGTAAGCTCCTTTATTAACAACGATGAGGCTCTTGCCGACGAGGTGATCGCGCTTGACGATCAAATGGACGACATGTTCCTCGCTGTCAAGACCGACTTGATCGAGCTGATCAAAAAGGACGGCAGAAACGGCGACCAAGCCATTGAGCTTATGATGGTCGCAAAATATTTGGAACGAATCGGTGACCATGCAGTGAACGTTGCCGAATGGACAAAATATAACGAAACGGGGGTACATCAAAAGTTTTAATGGATGAGATCATTTATATAGTTGAAGACGACGAAGGCATACGCGAGCTTTACGAAGGCGCTTTTGAAGGTGTTTTCCTTGCGAAAATGTTTGAAAACGGCAAAGATTTTTTCCGCGAATTTACGAAAACTCGCCCGAGCCTCATTATTCTCGATATCATGCTTCCCGATATGGACGGATACACCATTCTCACCAAGATCAGAGAAATGGATGAGAAGATCCCCGTCATTATCGTGAGCGCAAAATCCGACGAGATCAGCGCGGTCAAAGGACTGAACAAGGGTGCTGACGATTATATGACCAAGCCCTTTTCGGTGCTTGAGCTGATTGCCCGTGTCAAGACTAACATTCGCCGCGCGAACCTTTATGTGACAAGCCAGAGGGGCTTTGTCATTGACAATAACGTTTATAAGATCTTTTACGAAGGACACGACCTCGGGCTTACCTTGAAGGAATTCAAGCTGCTGAAAATGCTGATCGCACGTGCAGGCGTAACCATCGAGCGCGAGGAGCTTTTCCGTGAGGTTTGGGGCGAGAGTTATATGGGCGAAACGAGAACGCTTGATATACATATCTCTCAGCTGCGCGACAAGATCACCGAATGTGGAGGCGGCGATGTGATCGTTACCGTGCGCGGTATCGGTTATCGCTTTGTGGGACAATAATTTATGAAAAAGAAGATATTTTATAAGGCATTTGCCGCAACGCTTGCCTGCGTTCTTCTGATGTTCGTGTTCGGTATCATTGCGGTTAATATGAATACTAATAATATCGTAAATGAACGGTTGAAGGAAGAAACCGAGCTTGCCGCAACGCTGATGAACGAGCAGAGCGATTTTGCTGTCTTTAATAAGTACTCGGATAACCCCGAGCTTCGTATTACGATTTTCGATATGAGCGGTAACGTTCTTTACGAGAGCGACACCAAAGCACCCCTCGAAAATCACGCAGACCGTGAGGAAATCAAAAACGCGCTTGAAGGCAAGCCCGATACCGTGGAAAGATATTCGGAAACCTTTAAGTGCGATATGACCTATTATGCAACCAAGACCGCCTTATCGGACGGCACACAGGTGATCCTCAGGCTTGCGGTAAGAAGCAGCCAAGTGACACCTTACTTTACCGCCATCATTCCGCTGCTTATTCTCGTTCTTGCAGTATCCCTCGTTCTTTCCTTTGTCCTCTCAACCTTTATATCCCGTAACGTTTCATCCAAGGTTACGGAGATCGGCGATAGCTTAAAGAGCCTGAACGAAGGACAGTATGCACCGATCAAAACAGATATGAGCGAGCCGGAGCTGTTCGGAGTTCTTAATCAGATAAATGAGCTGAATGCAAACATTCATAGTCATATTCGTGTTGCAGACGGTGAGAGAGTCAAGCTTAACGCTGTACTTGATAACGTATCGCAGAGCATTATCGCTCTTGATAAATCCAAACGTATCGTATTTGCCAATAAGCGTGCGTTTGAAATGTTTAACGGAACGCAGCACGATATTGGCAGAGATCTTGTTTTCCTGATTGAAAAGCTGCCTGTTTACGAGCAGATCACCGAGCATCTCGGAGAGGACTTTGCTTTCAACTGTGTTTATGACGATAAACATCTGTCGGTAGTCATTACCAAAGTAGCAAACGAGGTCATCTGCGACGATATTTCCGCTATCATTATCGTTACGGATATTACGAAGGAAAAGCTGATTGAGAAGCAAAAGAGCGATTTCTTCGCCAACGCTTCTCACGAGCTCAAAACGCCCATTACGGTTATGCAGGGCTTTGCTGAGGTGCTGATGAACAAGGAAGGTATGGACGATACCTCCAAAAAACAGCTTGGACGGATTTATAAGGAATGCCTCAGACTCGGCTCTCTGATTTCGGATATGCTGATGCTTTCCAAGATTGAAAGCGGAGAGGCTCCTATAAGAGCGCTTTCCGAGGTGGCTCTTGAGGATATCGCAAAAGAGGTTCTCGACGGACTATCCGAGAAGGCACAAAGCAGAAATATCACCGCAAGCATCGTTGGCTCTGCCAAGATCTGCGCCGATCAAACAATGATTTTTGAGCTTGTCGAGAATCTTGTTTCCAATGCCATCAAGTATAACAAAGAGGGCGGCTCGGTAACGGTTTCCATTACCGAAACGGATACAGGTGTTTGCCTCAAGGTCGAAGATACGGGTATCGGTATTGAAAAAGAGCATCTGCCACGCCTTTGCGAACGCTTCTACCGAGTGGACAAATCCCACTCTAAGCGTATCGGCGGCACAGGACTCGGTCTTGCCATCGTTAAGCACATTTGCGCCATCTCTGATGCAGAGCTTTCCATCGAAAGCGAATTCGGTGTCGGTACGACCGTTACAGTTGTTTTCAGCAAATAATAATTTTGCGGCAAGGAGTTTTTGCTCCTTGCCGCCGTGCTTTATTCAGTATCTTGTAGCGTTTCCATCACCAACCTCGCTCCGAGGCGGAAAGCATACTCGAAGATGGCTGCTTCGGCGAGGCTTACGTACTCATCCCAACAATCGTGGAACTTCTCAAATATCTCCTTTTGCTCGTCGGTGAAGGTCTTTTCCAAGTCCTCGTGATGCCTTGCCATATATCCGAGTAGCTCCTTCATCTCCTTTGAGTTGTTTCTGCTGTCCTCTTGCGGAATGATGTTTCCATGCCATAGCTCTTTTATCATACTTTTCATGTGTTGTACCTCCTGTTAGCACAACAACATACCACAGAAGGGAGAGAAAGTCCAGCACTTTTTCCCAAATAAATCCAACTTTTTTCGCAAGGTCTTTTCTTTGCTTACAGCGATGCAAATTTTGATATGTAAAATCACCGCCAAACTGTTTGACGGTGACTTTGAAATATTTACTTAAAGGAAGGCGCATGGGTTTCATTGTTAGCAAAAGTATTGGGACCGGGGTTTGAGAGCGAGAAATACATTTTCGCCGCTTTAGTCGTACCGAAGTCACGGTTTGAGCCTGTTTCCTGTACCTTGTTGAAGGCATCACGGAACATCTGATTGTGTGCTTCCTCACGGTTGAGAAGGAAATCAATGGTTTCTCTAACCTTCTTATCATCAATCTGACGGTAGAGATATTCATATACGACCTTTGCTCTTTGCTCCGATGCGATGTTAGAGAGCAGATCAGCACAAAGGTCTCCCGTAACGGTAACATAATCTGCAGTCCAAGAATATCCCGAGGAATTGATGAGTCCGGGATTGAGTCCAAGCAAAACATGCGTCTGCACCTCTCCTGCCTGCACCTTTGTTGCATCCACGTCGTGTCCATTTAGTAGATTAATTGTCTGCGCTACCATCTCCATATGCCCAAGCTCCTCGGCTGCAATATCAAGAAACAAATCTTTGATTTCGGGATCTTTGATTCTGAAGCTTTGAGACATATACTGCATAGCCGCCTTCAATTCGCCATTTCCACCACCAAGCTGTTCCTGAAGCAAAACTGCATACTGCGGATTTGGTCTTTCGACCTCCACGGGATGAAATAACTGTTTTTCGTGTTTGAACATATATACCTCCGTTTTTTTGTATTCACCGTTATTATTTCCCAAGGTGAGGAAAAATATATTGACGAAGACAAAAAATTATGGTATAATGTTCCTGTTAATAAGATATCTCGCAGGAGTGACGGCAGAGGTTTCCGCGACGGTGATTTGTAGGAGGTTTGTGGTTGACCACAGTTTTGACCATCTACAGAGTTGGACTACGTGGAAACAGTGCTTACAAGAGCATCGGAAAGCATCGTTTTCAGACACAAAAGCCCCGAAAAGCCTTGTAAATCAAGGAAAAAATCGGTGCAGATTTGTTTGGGACGTCGATGCCGCAGGTTCGAATCCTGTCACTCCGACCAAAATCGCGGTTTTGACCGCAAATCGAAGCCGCAGAGTTAATTCTGCGGCTTTAGTTTTTATACACTAATTGGAGTAACTTTATGATGAATTTGTTTAAGAAGTTGTTTAAATCCAAAAGTGGCAGTCCGCAATATGATATGAATTCATTGGATGGTATAAATCAAATACAAATTCCAAAATATGAGCAGTTACAAGGCATGGGGGATCCTTCTGGCAATATTGAATACATATTGCAGAAAAAAGCAACAGAACATAAGCGAAATGGTAGAATGGATTTAGCAATTGCATGTTTAAGAAAGTCTAATGAAATTTTTCCCCATTCAAACTTTTCTTGGCCAAAAAAAGATTATCTTAGATTAGTGGAATATCTAAAATTAGATAGGCAATTCGATGCGGCGCGCATTGAAGAACAGAAAATCAACAAGCTGTTTGAAAGCATGGAAAGTGATCGAAAAAAAGAAGCTCAACGCATAAACAAGGAAATTTACGGAGATTGTGATATCGTTTCAACAAATGAAACTTATTTTGTCTGTTCTGAATGTGCAAAATATATTAAAAGATATTTTAGCATAAGTGGCAAGAACAAAAAATATCCTAAATTGCCAGAGTATCTACTTACTCCATCCCCCGAACACAAATATTGTGCTATTACCCTTTATCCAGTTCTCGATAACATTAGTGAACCCGCTTGGAATTATACCGGGAATTTTGTCAAATATTGCAACAGACCATTTGTTGATGAACGAACATTAGAGCAAAGAAAATTGTTTGATAAAGAAGTGGCAGAAAAAGAAGAACTTGCATTGGATAAGGAGTTTTATGATTTAATTTTTGAAAAGTTTCCAGATATTGCACCAAAATCATTTGGAGGATATAGGAGAATGAAAACTTCAAACTCGGAAAACTACCAGCAGTTGCTAAAAAAGGCAAAAGAATGTTTAGGATTTGACTTCTATTCTCAAAGCAAAAAATGAAAAAAATAATAATTGACTGCAATATTTTCGACAAAATGATATTCGACAAAGACCTTCTGCTTCTATCTCTTGGCGAATATGAATATTTTATAATTTCCATACAGTATGATGAACTCAAAAAAATCCCAAATTCTAAAAAAGAATGGAGAGAATCCTTACTTTCCCTTATCGATATATTGAAAATTACTACTGTATATACTACACCTGCAATTTATGGAAAAGTAAAATATGGTTTAGCAAAATATGGAGGTGACACAGACGCATTCAATAAGATTCTGAAAACAACAAGAAGCAATATCAACGATGCTTTAATCGCAAGTTATGCAATATCTCATGAATATATTTTGGTAACAGATGATAACGAGCTGCGTAGAAAAATGAAAAATAACAATTATGAGGTAATGACATACTCTGAATTGTTAAACGACATAAAAAACATTGTACATAAAGTATGAGTTTTTCTTTGTTTCCTCTGACGCAATTTTTGAGGGCTGACGATTGGTCAGCCCTTCTTTTGTTTAGGCATTAGCTGTCTTTTTCATCTCCGCGATTTCCGCTTTCGTCGTCTTTATCAGCTCTGCGAGCTTTTCTTCGCATTCCTCTCGTGTCTTGGCATAGACATTCTTGGATATGCGTTTACCGTTGACTCTCGGTGTGAACCGCCCCTCGTAGAGGTGGTCGTTTATCATGGTGACGCATCCCGTGCCACTCTTGCGTATCTTGCCCTTGTAGGGCTCAAATTCCTTCTCAGGCGTGGCTTCCGTGGGGGTGGGTTCACTTGCCTTGGGTGGCTCTACGCTTTGCGTGAATTCGGGCATCTGTGCGTCTGTACCGCCGATCTCTCGGTCGATTCTCACGGCTGCCTGCTGTTGCATGGTGTCGGTGATATGGGAATATATGTTGAGTGTGGTCTCCGCGCTGACATGGCCTATCATGGCTGACAGAGTCTTGATATCCATACCGTTCTCAATCGCCATGGTGGCGAAGGTATGGCGCAGATCGTGGAAGCGGACACGCTTGCAGTTGGCTCGTTCAAGGATGGTCTGGAAGCGATGATATAGGGCGCAGGGGTTGCGCGGTTGTCCATCGTTGACGGGTGACGGGAACATCCACTCACCTGTGATCGTCTGCTTCAACTCGGCAAGGATCTCCACCATATCGGGTGCGAGAATGACCGTGCGGAGCGAGGATTTGGTCTTGGGCTGGGATATCACTGTTTCACCCTTGACTCGGATGACCTGCCGTGCAATATGAAGCTCGCCTGTCGCGAGGTCAAGGTCACGCCATTTCAGTCCGATGATCTCGCCACGGCGCATACCAGTGGTCAATTCCAGAAGGAATATCTCGTAATATCCTTCCTCCTTGGCTTGCGTGAGGAAGCGGATGATTTCGGCAGGTGTCAGCACCTGCATTTCTTTTGCTTTTTTCGGAGGGAGCTTGCACCCGACCGCAGGATTGATACGGATCAGCCCCTCGGTCACCGCCTTTTCCAGCGCGGTTCGACAGGTAGTATGGCAGGAGCGCACCATGCGATCTGACAAGCCCTCGCCGAACTTCTCCACGTGCTTCTTCCGTCCACTCTTTTTGAGCCTTGCGTAGAATTGCTGGAGCTCATTTTGCGTGAGCTTGTTCAGCGGAATCTGCCCGATCTGGGGGATGATGTGGGTGTAGATGCGCCCTTCATAGCACGCCTGTGTAGTCGGGCGGAGTTTGGGTTTGGAGAAATTCTGATACCAGAAGTCGATCCAATCCCCGAACAGCATTTCGGGCTTGATGCGCTCGCTTCTGCGCCCGACTTCCTCGCGGAGCTTCTTGAGCCTTTCTTCACACTCGGTCTTGGTGGGTGCGGTCACACTCTTGGTCTTGGCGTAGCCGTTTTCCTTATATCCTACAACGAGTCTACCTTCCCAGCGACCATCCTTGCGCTCAAACACAGAACCGTCACCGTATTTTCTCTTTGCCATATTCAATCTCCAATCTTCATATTTTTCATCATGTTTCCGACCACCGCCGAGGCTTTTTTCTGCATGTCGGTGGTCACGTGTGTGTAGGTATCCAGCGTGAAGCTGGCGTTGGTATGTCCGAGAATGCCCGACAAGGTCTTGGGATCCACGCCGCCATCGGTCGCGTGGGTTGCGAAGGTGTGGCGCAGATCGTGGAATCGAATCAGCGGAAGCTCCGCGTTTTTCAGTATCACCTTCAGCTTTCGGTAGGCGGCATCTGGCGGCATCGGCTCACACGGGTTTGTGAATTTGTAGAAGATCCACTCGCTCAGAGCTTCTTGCTTCCTGCGCTGAAGCATGTCCAGCACGCTGGGCGGCAACGTGATGATTCGCATTCCGGTGTCGGTCTTGGTCTCACCGATACGGATGCCGCCCTTCTGTCTTGTCACCGCTCTCTGCACGTGGAGCTTGCCGCCGTCAATGTCCACGTCACTCCACTTGAGTCCGCAGATCTCACCTTTGCGAAGTCCCGTCATAACCTCGGCGTAGAAGAAGTCCGTCCACTCGGGATAGGCTTTGATCGCATCGAGGAAGGTGTCGAGCTGGCTGTCCCCAAGCACCTGCTTCTCGGCGTAGTTGCACTTGGGAACCGTCGTGCCGCCCGTCGGATTTTTGACGATCAGCCTCTCCTTGACCGCCATATCAAGGGCTTCGTGAAGCATCATGTGGATGCCCCTGACCATACTGTCGGCAAGCATTTTGCCGTGTATGGGATGCTCTCGGACTCGACCTTCGCGCTTGATCTTGTTATAAAATTTCTGCATTTCGGAGGTGGTTAGAGCCGACAGCGGCTTGTTCCCTATGAAGGGCATGATCTGGTTTTTGACAAGACTGCGGTAGGACTCCAGCGTGCTTTCGCGGATTGTGAATATCATATACTCGTCCAGCCACTTGTCGAGCCATTCGCCCAGCGTCATGCGTGACTCTTCGGTCAGATCTACGTCACGATAAGTTTCGATAGCTGTGTGCAGGAGCTTTAAGGCTTCCTTCTGGGTCTTGCCGAAGACCGATTTGTACATCGGACTGCCATCGTTCTTATGACCGATAACGAGGCGAGCCTCCCATCGACCGTCCTTGCGCTTGTGGATCGTTCCGTCACCCTGCGGTCTGCGTTTTGCCATGGTGTTTCAATCCTTTCTTTGAGTATTGCGTACCACAAAGATACCACAGGTTCAACTGAATATCCAGCGGCAACGCCAAGAGTTATCAATTTGTTATCAATTAAAATCCTCGTCCGAATCAATATAATCGAGATTCAGCGAGCCGTTTGTATCACCAACCAGCCGAATTGCCTCGTTGCGAATCGCTTCAACTTCTTCAGGTTTATAAGCAAAATCGTGATAGATCAGGCGTGTTAGCAGGTGAAGCTCCACCGTATTTTTGAACAGCAACCGTGAAATTCTGTCCTCTGTTTTCCCAATCGCTTTTCTCACTATCGATTCAATTTCGGGCGTGATGACCTTTTCCGTAGTGCCTCGCGTTTTCCAGTCGGCATAGAAATCGACCGCATCGCGGAGGAATTCACTGTAGTTTTTATAACCAAACTCTCGGCACATCTGATTGCAGAGCCGCCATTGTTCGGGGCGAAGTCTTACGCCTTTTGATTCAAAATTCTCTGACATTTTTCAAAATCCTTTCGTAAATAGTCGGGGGCGTTTTCAAAAAAGAACCAAAAATCTCGTGCACGCGATTTTTCATTTGAGACACGAATGTTAAGCTCATCGAATTCCTTAAATCTCTCGAAATCGCCCTAAATCTCGTTAAAGCTCGCGAACGGCGTTGCCGGTCGCTGTGATTGGCGCGCGAATGCGCACGCCTTTATCCTGCTTCAAAATCGGAAAGTCTTCACCTCCCCTCAACCTGCCATATAGCTTGTCTGCTCATCCAGCCATTCGAAGAGCTTATCTCTGGGAATGATGAAACGTCCGGGTACGAGCCTTAGCTTCGGGAAGCCTTCTTCGGCGGCGAGCTCGTATGCGCTGGAACGTGATATGCCGAGCAGTGCCGCCATATCCATTACCGTGAGGAACATGGGGAGCTCGTCTTTACTTTTGATGATTGATGATTTCATTGACTCACCAGCCTTTCGTTAAATTTGGTATGTATGGCAGAAGAAAACTTCCGCGAAGCTTTTTGTAATCGTTCAAGGGAAAACAAAAAGGGTAGGCATCTGTTGCAGAGTACAACGAAAAAACATAAGCGAAGACTTATGGATTTCCATGTAGACTCTAACGCAACAGATACCTACCCTTGATTCCCGGTTAAGCGGTCGGGAGGATGGATCGTGTTTTTACCGCGATAGATAAAAAACAATATTCAAATTATGTGGCCAAGATACTGTTATATGAAAGGTAAGGTTACAGCATCTTTTTCAGCCTATGGGCAACGCAAACGGCAACTCCTTGGATCTGAAGTTCTTCGGGATAAATGTCACCATAGCGTTCTTTGTCCTCGTTGCAGGAACGAAGGAAGTATGCTCCCTTGTTATGATTGAAGCCGAGGACTTTAAGGTTGTTGACTCCTTGATCGAGAGCAACGACAATGTCACCGATCTCTGCGGTGTTCTGCTTGCGGATCATCACGTAATCTCCGGGATGAATTCCGGCATCGACCATCGATTCGCCCTTTGCAATCAGCGCAAAAAACTCGCCCTTTCCTACCAAGGATTCGGGCATGCGAATATATTCGATGACCTGTTCGGTTTCTTCCTGACCTTCTCCGCATGCTACAAAGCCAAGCACAGGCATGGCGTGAGCGACCTGCTCCATCTCCATGCGACGAGTGCTTACAGAACGGCGACCGTTATATTGAAGCTCACCGTTCTCTTTCATAGCAGAAAGGTAACGATGCACGCTTGTAACGGCAATTCCTGTTCCGGCTGCGATGTCACGCACCGTGGGCGTTTCACCGTAGCTTCCGTAGTATTCATTGATGAAATCCAGGATGATTTGCTTTTTCGAATCTGTTGTTCTACTCATAGCGCCTCCTTGGAACAACTTGTTCCGGATGATATTATAACACATCTTTTTCGACTTGTCAATAGGTTTGGAACAAAATGTTTCAAATTTTCAAAAAATTTTTCTTGCCCTTTTATTTGGTTATTGCGGTACATATCTTACACTTCGAAAATAACGACAGGAGCCAACATCTTTTAGCCCCTATCGTTGTTTTTTACTCGTCCTCACCGATTGGCAGAAGGAAACTTTCTGCTATCAGCTGCACTCCAAGACGGAAGCCGTAGGAGAAGGCATCGCGCTCGGTAATGCTATGCATCTCGTTCATGCAGTCCTCGAACTTTTCCAGCGTTTCTTTCTGCTTATCCGTGAGCGTGCCGTCCAGTTCCTCACGGTTCCGGGCGACCAGCTTCAATAGTTCCTTCAACCGTTTATCGCCACAAGTGCATTGCTCAAAGGGCGAGATGTTGCCGTACCAGAGTTCGTCAAGTGTTTTCATCAGAACCTCCGCATATAGAAACGGTGACCGTATCTCCGAGTTCTCCCTCGGCAATACAGTCACCGTTCTTTTTCATTTGTTCAATTGCTATTACGGTTTGACGGATGAGTTCCGTCTCGATCCATGTCTGACCTTCCTCGGTTCGCTCGTCAATACCGAGCGTCATCGCCTTCACCGCCACCGCACTCATGATATTGTATTTATCGCCGCGGTACAATTCTTCAATCGTAATCTTTGCCATGTATGATACCTCCTTGGCTTTTGGTAACACACAATATACCACAGAAGACAGTGGAAGTCCAGACCAAAAATAATTTGTTATCAATTAAGTAACACATCGCCATCTAATAAAAATGCCGATTGCGGCAAAAATATTAGATGAACCTATTGCAATTTTCAAGAATATGGTGTATAATATATCTAACAAAAGTGCCGTTTGCGGCAAAAATATTAGATGGAGGTTATTATGGAGATTAAAAGAGACGTTTATCTGAATAGACTTATTGTCAGAAAACACAACGGCTTCATCAAGGTTATTACCGGTATTCGCAGAAGCGGAAAATCATATTTGCTCAACACTTTGTTTTATAAACACTTGATTGCAGAGAAAATAGCAGCGGATCATATTATTAAATTTGCATTCGACTCGGCTGACGATTTATTGAAAATCGGAGAAGATCCTATCGTTCTTGATAATGAACGTGAGGACAGAAAAGTCGATCCCACTAAATTCTTGAATTGGTTACAGCCTCAAATCGCGGATAATGAAATGCATTACATTCTGCTTGACGAGGTGCAAAAGCTTGGTGCATTTGAATCTGTCATGAATGGATTTCTTCGCAAAAGCAATCTTGACGTATACGTAACCGGAAGCAATTCCAAATTCTTATCAAAGGATATTCTGACCGAATTTGAAGGCAGAGGTGATGAGGTTCACGTACTCCCTCTATCCTTCTCGGAGTATTATGCATTTATGGGCGGAGATAAGAGCGAGGCCTTTGACGATTATTCTATCTATGGCGGCTTACCAGCGGTAGCGCTGATGGCAACCGAAGAGCAGAAGTCCAACTACCTTATTTCTCAAATGCAAAATCTTTACTTGCGCGATATAAAAAATCGTTACGGTTTGCAGGATGAAGTAACCATTGGAGAAGTTCTTGACGTTGTTGCATCCGGTATTTCGGCTCTTACCAATCCTCGAAACATCGCGAACACTATGAATAGTGTTCATGGGGGTAACAGTATCTGCGATGCTACTGTAGACCGTTATATCTCCCATATGGAAGATGCTTTTATGCTCACCCGTGTGAAACGATATAATGTTAAAGGCAGAAAATATATTGGCACTCCTTATAAAATTTACTTTGAGGATATTGGTCTTCGCAATGCTCGTTTGAATTTCCGACAGATTGAAGGCACTCACATCATGGAGAATATTATCTATAATGAGCTTCGTTACAGAGGCTACCAAGTGGATGTCGGCATGGTAGAATCGCGTGAAAGAGATGCAGAAGGAAAAGAAACTCGCACCCAGCTCGAGATTGACTTTATTGCAACTCTCGGAAGTAAAAAATATTACATTCAATCCGCGTATGCAATTCCCGATCAGGCAAAGTACGAACAAGAAACCGCATCTTTTGATAAGACTATGGATTCTTTCAAAAAGATCATCGTTGTTGAAAAGAGCATGAAGCCACGCCGAGATGAAAAGGGATACGTCATGATGGGTGTAAAGGAATTTTTGCTTGATACAAATAGTTTAGAGGCGTAATTAAATATAACATTAAAGGGATGGCTCGAGCCATCCCTTTATGTTTAACTGTTATTTTGACATTTTTTCTTCTCTTTGACCTTTGTTGCCTCAAAACTCACGTTCACGAGGAATTGCACTACATCATCGGGTGCGTCGGGCAGAAGAAGCGAGATCCAATGGAGCTTGTTCATATGGTACGCCGGGTAGACACCGTCAGTTGCACCGAAAGAGCCGAACATCTCGGTCGGCAGTTTCAAATTTACAACATCAATCATCTCGTCGCTGTCAAAACCAAACTTGCGCCGTGAGACTTTCATCACAATCGCATACCATTTGCGGTTATCCGTGTGCCGGAGCACCGCTGTTTCAAAATCCTCATCGAATGGATAGTCCGGCGATGTGCCGTATGTATTGAGGCAGTATTCAAGAAATTCTTGTTTTGTCATCGCCAGACCTCCGTATTTTTATTGCTGTAATGGAGTTATAGTAACTTTTCCTTAGTTGCCGTCATGGAGCTCTCTATATAGTCTGTCTGCCAGAGCCCTCATAACCGCTTGATATTTATCAGCATCGAGGAAAAGCTGTTCATAGGCTTCTGTATTCTCCATATATGCCTCTTGAGCGGTAGTATCAAAGATACTGGGGAAAATGCTGTGTTCATAAACCTGACGGTCGTCCGTTTTAGCTGCTTTCTTTGTTTTAGCATCTTTACGCATTTTTTGATACAGTGTATCTACCATTACGCGATCTGCATCCGTAAATTCACCATAGAATTCTTCATTGATGCGCTGGATAATTTCGTCCAACGGGCTGGTGCGATCTTTTTGACCTCCGGCTCGTTTGGGCTGAGTCGGTTTCCATGAACCTGGTTTACCTTCAAGTTCGATTGCACCTTCGTACGTCTTTTCCAAACGATAATACTCCAGCTTCACTCTGTTATCAAGATCAAAGGGTTGAACTGGATCGGACGGCAGTAATTTTGCTAAGTAAGAACAGAAAACATACTCTTTATGCAGTTCTTTATCGAACATACGAGTAATCTGTGAAATGTAATTATACCACTTCACAAGAGCACGAACTTCTCGGCGGAACTGATACCGCTGCTCTTGATTGAGTGC
Organism: Eubacteriales bacterium; assembly: GCA_045577415.1. GTDB lineage: Bacteria > Bacillota > Clostridia > Oscillospirales > CAG-272 > SVTX01. Next base: position 8,335 of record JAZNII010000076.1, on the reverse strand, counting down.
ATTGTATTTATTTGCCACGGGCTTCAGTGCATTAGATATTTTACCTTGTGTCAAATTTGCTTTTCGCACATCAGCATCAAAATAAATACTGGATACACCTTCAATATCCTCATCTGTATAGATACCAAAGCCTCGCAATGTTTTTTGCGTTGTGTAAATCAAATCGAAGTTGATTTCTTCATCCAAACTGGTTTCCTGATAGAATTGTTGAAAGGCTTCGCGGATGCGTTCTATCGGATTTACAAAGTCAAGAATATAGGTATCCTCTTTACCGGGATATATGCGGTTGACACGGCTTAAAGTTTGAACTGCTTTCACATCGCGAAGTTCTTTGTCAACGATCATCGTGTGCAGAAGGGGTTCATCAAAGCCAGTTTGATACTTTTCAGCAACAATGAGAATGTTACCTTCCTCGTGGAATACCGCCTTTGTTTGACTCTCTTTTACTCGATTGCCATTGCGATCCACATTCATGCCACTTTCAGTGTACTCTGTCCCCGTGGGATCATCCGGATCTTTCAGACTTCCACTAAAAGCAATCATAATCTCTACATCATCATAATTGTTACTTTCGAGATACCGCTTGATTTCATGATAGTAACGGACTGCTGCCAATCTGGATGCGGTGACAACCATCATCTTGCCACGCCCACCGATTTTCTTTTTGGTGACATCGCGGAAGGTTTCTACGATAATAGCCGCTTTCTGCTGGAGATTATGCGGATGCAATTCCTCGTATCGACGAATAGTTTTAACCGCCTTGGCAGTCGGTACTTCAGGATTATCTTGTACATTCTTGGCAATCTGATAGCACATTTTGTATGTTGTATAGTTTGCCAAAACATCGAGAATAAAACCTTCTTCAATAGCCTGCCGCATCGAGTAAATGTGGAAGGGATGGAACGAACCATCAGGCTGAGGTTCTCCAAAAATCTCCAAAGTCTTTCCTTTGGGAGTGGCGGTGAATGCAAAGAAGCTCATGTTACTGTGCTTGCCTTGGCTGAGCATTTCCTGGACAAGAATATCATTTGCTTCGACTTCTTCAATCGCTTTTTCTTCCAACTCGGCATATTCTGCCAGAGCATCGCTTACATCGGCGAGTGCTGCTTTCAATTTCAATGCACTCTGACCAGTCTGACTGCTATGTGCCTCATCTACGATGATAGCATACCGTTTACCCACAGCGGATTCGATTTCATTGTAGATAACCGGGAATTTTTGCAACGTAGTAACAATGATACGCTTTCCGTCATTGATAGCATCGCGCAGTGCGCCGGAATTCTTTTTTTCGTCGATGGTAACGACACTGCCCAACGTATGATCAAAACTGGATACAGTTGCTTGCAGTTGTTGGTCAAGAATACGGCGGTCTGTGATAATGATTACGCTGTTAAAAATTGCATCGTTGTTTTCGTTGTGGAGGCTTGCCATGCGGTAAGCCGTCCAAGCGATGGAATTGGACTTACCGGAACCAGCACTATGCTGGATGAGATAGTTGTGTCCGGCACCATTCGTTTTGACATGATTGACCAATTCACGCACTACATCCAACTGATGATAACGTGGGAAGATGATTTTGCTGCTGACGGTTTTCCTTGTGGAACCGTTCGATAAAGTCTCTTTTTTCTCTGTTCTTTCGTAGTTAATGAACTTTTGCAGAATGTCCATCAAGCTATCCTTACGGAGAACTTTCTCCCAGAAGTAAGCAGTAACATAGCCACCATCTTCGTTCTTGGGATTGCCCGCGCCGCCATCTTTTCCCGCTCCGGCACTACCCTGATTGAAGGGCAAAAAGGTGGTCTCAGGACCTTTCAACTGAGTGGTCATGTATACGTTGTAAAGGTCACAAGCAAAGTATGCAAGGATACGTTTATTAAACTCAAATGCAGGCTCGCTGGGGTTTCGGTCATATTGCCACTGTCGCATAGCATCATCCACTGACTGCCCGGTGAGTTGGTTTTTCAACTCAATAGCCACAACGGGGATGCCATTGACAGCCAACATCATGTCGACTGTGTTTGTGTTTCTCTTGGAATAGTGCCACTGGCGAATACACTGGCAAACATTTTTTTGGTAATTTGCGATGGACACCTCGTTCAGCTCGGACTCAGGCTTAAAGTAGCACACACGGAAATTGATTCCGCGATGCTTGAAGCCGTGGCGCAAGACAGAAATCAAACCGTCTTGGGTAACCGCGTTTTCGAACGCCTTATAGAACTGCCGTACAGGGCTGATTGTACACATACGTTCAAAGCGTTTCCATGCCATAGGCTGGGTGCTTTTTACAAAGTCGGTCAATGTGACGATGTCCAAGAACATATCTTTGCTCTCGTCGCTACAATAACCATCATCTGTTGCCTTTATCCAGCCGCCCTCGTCAGAAACAAGATAGGATTCTATGAATTCCTCAAAGCGTTTTTCTGTTTCGTTCATAATCACACCACCTTTCTTTTACCTGTTACGGTTTCGAATATAAGTGATCGCTTATATAACTCAAGTTCTGTAATTAAGTTTTGTTTTTCAATTATAAGCGAATCTATGAAATCTACTTGTTTATCCAAGTGTTCTATGATTGCTTTCTGTTCATCAATGGGAGGCAATACAAACGAAGATTCAAACACATCATTTGCAACAATGCTTGGGATAGCCGTATGCGTTATAAAAGGTTCCCAATCCAAGGCAGTCAACTGGTAATACAAATACTTTGTTTTCATATACCTTGAATCTGCGTAGGCATAATAAATTGTATCAACCGCCCAAAAATCACAATCAACATATTGTGGTTTTCCAAGTGTGCCTTTTCTTCCAAAGAGAACAGCTTCGCCAGAATGCATAATTTGATTCGTTTTTTTGAACGGTCCACCAGAGCCATATACATCAATGTGTCCGACTGCTCCGTCCCCATTGATCTCTCGTCCGCTATTTACGGTCGATACAAGCTTGCCTTGAACTAATTTCCAGTGTCTTGGTATTTTCCCAATCCAATCAATATGGCTATCCTTCATTTCCACCGGAGAAATTAGGCCTTTGGTAACCGCTTCAACGATGATAGAGGATTTCCAACTTTTATACTCGGCAATGTTTGATTTCGTTTCTTCAATAATTGTATCAACTTGCGCACATTTTTCATCAAGAAAGCAAACAATAGAGTCTTGCTCTTTTTGATTAGGAAGAACTATTCGTAGTTCCTTCACCTCAGCATAATTCAAACCTTGACGAACACCTGATCCCATGCCATAAAATCCCTTTTTTAGATCAAAACAATGGAGTAAGTAATACAAATATTTTGAATTGCTCGGATTAATTGGACGCAGGGTGGTGTAGGCAGAGGTAATTATTCCATGTTCAGTAGAGACTCCTACCCTGAGGCTCGTGTGGTCGTTTTGTAAATCCGTTAGACGTAGGACAATGTCACCAGCTTCAATAATGTTGTATCCATCAAAAGAGGCCGGAAGAAGCCCGTCGGGGGAATCGATGTCCTTGCGCTTGATTTTGCCGTAACTTAAGGACAATAAGTTTTTTTCCTGAAGGTCACTATTTTTTTCTTTGACTTGAGTCACAAGTTGATACAGGGTATAAATTCGCCAATGAGAAGGAACATTACCAACCCATTCGATGCCGCTATCTTTCATCTTATCGTAGGTAGCAACATTACTCATTTTGCTCACCACCATTTCCAAACAATGCCTGTAGCTTTTCTATTAAAACTTTTTCGCGGGCAGCGACACGTTTTGCAATATCCGCTGCCGCTTCCAGCTCTGCATATTCATAAAAAGTACGGGTAAAAGGAATCTCATAACCCAGCTTGGTTTTGCTTTTGTCTATCCAAGCTCCCTGACGGTAAGGAAGAACCTCTCGTGCAAAATAAGCGTCCACATCTTCATCAAGAGGGATATTCTCAGTATCACGTTTCGAGACATCTGCAATCGGGCTTCCTTTTTTCAAAACTGGTATGCCGTTTTCATCAAGGGTTGGGCTTTCAACTGTAATTTTATTGTAACCAAGAGATATAGCATCCAGCACCTTACTCTTGCAAGCGAGCACTGTCTTTTTATCATCCAAGGTCTTTGTGAACACAGCACTTTTATATTCGCCATATGCTTGTGTAATCAGATTACGGCAAACCTCCGTAATATCCACACGCTTATTGCCAATAGGTCGTCTGCGAGCTTCACAACATTGGCTGGCATCAATGAGCAAAACGCGTTCACGATGTGTTTCAGGCTTGTCTTTCGCTATGATCCACACATAAGTTGCAATTCCGGTATTATAAAAGCTATCATTGGGAAGTTGAACGATAGCCTCCAGCCAATCATTTTCAATAATATAGCGACGAATTTCGCTGGGGCCGCTTCCTGCATCACCCGTGAAGAGAGAGGAGCCGTTTTGAATGATCGCCATTCTGCCGGTATCCTTCAACTTTGCTATACCATTCAGTAAGAAAAGCATCTGTCCGTCGGACTTTTGAGGCAGTCCAATACCAAATCTACCTGCGTCACCAAGCTTATGTTCCTTTTCTACATCTGCTGATTCGCGCTTCCAGTCAATGCCGAACGGGGGGTTCGAGATGATATAATCGAAGGTATAACCCTTGAATTTATCCGCATTCAAGGTGTTACCAAAGCGCATATTTTCGGGGTCTCCGCCACGAATCAACATATCTGCTTTGGCAATACCAAAAGTAAATGGATTGATTTCCTGTCCATAGCAAATAATTTCTGCTTCTTTGTCAAGGGCATGGATACGTTCTTCCATGCATGTAAGCATCTGGCTTGTACCCATAGCCATATCATAGACGGTCTTGGCAGGAACGTCTTCGCCGGAAAAATCTGCATTCATAGTAAGCAGATCGCACATCAGGTATATGATGTCGCGGCTGGTGAAGTGCGCTCCGGCTTCTTCATCATAACTCTCAGAAAAACGCTGAACCAGGTTCTCAAATACATAGCCCATATCGATTGCGGAGATTTTTTCCGGATTCATATCGGCATTGTCAGCGGTGAAGTCGCTAATAACCTGATAAAGAACGCCTGCATCAGCCATACGCTCGATTTGTATAAAGAATCCCATATTAGCTAAAATATCGATAACATTATCGGAAAAGCCGTTGATATATGCTTCGAAATTAGCTTTGATATTTTCCGGGTCTGCCTTCAAACGATCAAAGGTATACTGGCTGGTATTATAAAACTTATATCCGGATGCTGTTCGCAAAAAGCCGTCTTTTACAGCCAATTGCTTCACTCTTTCATATGTGGTCAGCACTTTTTCTCTGGTAGGGAGTAAGCAATCGTGGAAACGCTTGATTACGACCATCGGGAGAATAACCAATCCATATTCATGAGGTTTATAGGCTCCGAAAAGGCTATTTGCTACATTCCATATTAAGTTTGCTTTTTCCTGGATATTAACTCCAACTGCTTTAATTTTATCGTTCGAATCCATATTCTCGTTCCTCCCTGATATTATACGATATTTCATTGATTTTCTCGATCAGTCTGTTTAGTTTGATGCCATATCGTCTCAATTCTCCATTTTCCTCTACGGTGTCATGAGCTACGGAGAAAATGCAACGACCACGCATTACATCGAAAATGCAGTGCGGCATATCTTTGATTGCGTCGCAGATACCTTGTACAGCGAATTGATAATTGTTGGGTGGCTTTTTACTCAATGCTAAAAAGCGGTTTATTTGTTCCTCAAATACATCGACAACGTCCACCACCGTCAGAAACTCATCGACTTCAGTGGGAATATTTTCCGTCCATAACCGGAGTTCCTCCATGGACCATTTTGTTTCCATGAGTGTCAACAGGCTCTGATGGAAATCATATGCCTGCTTTAATCGCGGTCTGCTTTTCATACCTTCCCTGATTCGGGATATGATCTTCCTGTCATCCAAGTTTTGGGGTAATACAGTAAGTCTTCTTTCTTTGTGCACTACAGGGAAGCGTTTTCCGTCAGAATGAATGATGTCCAGCATAGCGTTTCTTGCATACCGCTGAATAGCTTCGTCTGCAACCACAATCGAAGCCATTGGGAAGTACTGATTTGCGGCAGAAAACAGACTGTCGACCGGATCAACGTATATTAACTCGACTTGATTAGAATCCAATGTTTTTAAGAAGGTACCGCAGGTTGCTTCGGATGAGTCTTGTAGAATATCCATACAATAGACCTCACCTTCCCAAATGCCTAAAACGATGGGATATAACTCGCCGAAGAATACAACTTCAACAATGCAGAGGGTATGCGGTGTCTTGACTGGGGGTAGTAAAGACTCACGATATTGTATTCTGCGTCGCATTATTTCACCGACCGAAGCGGTCGAGGCAGGAACCCCATAATGCTGACACACCTTATTATATGAATATTGAAACGTTCCATCGGCCAAAGCATCCGCCAGTCGGCTTGTGAACCTACAACCTTTTTCACCAAATTCTGTGGTCTCAGGGAATACACTCTGCCCACAATCGTCACAACGCAAATAGCGTTGATGATATAGAAGATTTACAATTTGAAATTCACGGTGTTCCTCATCAAGCCACAATAAGTCCTTGAGTTTGCGGTCTACAATCTTCGAGCAGCGTGTTTTTAGGGAATGGCAAGCAGGGCACGGTAGTTTCTCGTCCTTGAAGTATCTACGATGTATTACTTCCAAGCAAGTATCATCGCTACCATCTGCTATTACCGCGAGTTCCGGTATTCCCAACCACTCGGTCTTGGCTTTGGAGATATCTTGTTTTGTATATAATTTCTTTCCCACGGCATACTCCTCCCATCTTAATTTATATTATACACCTTTTGCCACCAAATGTCAAATGATTTTGAGATTTATTTACTATTTTTTCAAATTTGCCACCAAATTCCGAATGACTTAATTTTACAAATACCAAAAACAGTTGTATAATAATATCGTCGAAGGGAAACACTCGCCTGTTGCGCAAGACCGAGAAAAGAAAACACAGCAAACGATACATGTGCCTAAATAAGCGTGCAGTCGAATTCCCGAAAATTGAAGGAGGTGATGCTTATGCGCAAACAAAAATAGCGGCAATCCGCTGACACAGATTAACCGCTTATTCGCAATATGTATGTTATCAAAATTTCATGTATAGCTTGCCAAGCCAAGCAGAAAGGATTCAAATATGTATAAACATTACTATATCAACAACAACCAGACCTTAAACCCCGGGCTTCATCACGAAGTTCACACCAAAGAGCACGCAGAGCAACTTGGTATCCGCAGCGCACAGTACGTAGGTTACTTTGCAAGTGAGACCGAAGCGGTCGCCCAGGCAAAGAAGATTTATTCTGATGCAGACGGGTGCGCAAGCTGCTGTCCGAAGGCACATAGGGGGTAATCAATATGGCACGTTCTTCTCATCATGTGGTTCACAATTCCAATGGAGGTTGGGATGTGAAGCGTAGCGGCGCACAGCGTTCCAGCGGTCATTTTGCGACCAAGGAAGAAGCAGTAAATGCAGGAAGGCAAATCAGTCAAAATCAGGGCACAGAATTCGTTATCCACGGCATGAACGGACGCATCCAGTCCTCGGATAGTCACGGCAACGACCCGTATCCGCCGAAAGGCTGATTGTAGGAGGTATGCAATGGCTACACATCACGGTGGAAAAGTCGGCAAAGCCGGCAAGACCCTCACCACGAAAGGCTCCTCCAAGTCTGCAAAGAGTAAGGCGGGCAAAACGCTTGCCAATCACAAAGCCAAGGAACACTAATTTTCAGGGCACCTGTGCGAAAGCATGGGTGTCCGCTTTTTACTGGGAGTTTGGCATGCAATGTTTGAAAAATTTGCGATTATTCGGCAGATTTTAAGAATTATCACAAATCTGCCGAAATTTTATTATACCCCCTTGCGAGAGGGTATAATGGGGGTATAATGTCACGGCGGTTATCTTTGCTTACAGCGGTGCAAATATTTCACCGTGAGGGGACTTGAAATATCTGCGTTTTTATGGTATAATGGTTACAGTAAAAATCCACCTCGGGCGGAGCTTGTGCTCTTTTGAGGGGGGTAGCATAATGTATGATTTTGGGTCTGACCACAATCTTGACCATTTACGGATTCGGACTACATGGGAAGTATGGACTTTGTGGCACGAAAAAGCACGGTTTTCGGACAAAAAAGCACCGAAAATCACTCAAAAAGAGGTAAAAAACCGATATTGCTTTGTTTGGGACGTCGATGCCGCAGGTTCGAATCCTGTCACTCCGACCACATGAAAATAATCCGAACATTCTCTTACTTGGAGAAGCGTTCGGATTATTTGTTTTATTTGAGTATCCCAACTTTAACAGCAAGAAATGAAAATAG
>JAZNII010000075.1:0-9505 GCA_045577415.1 Eubacteriales bacterium | reverse complement strand
ACTATTTAAATATTACTTCTCAGGGAAAGGTACGCGAGCGCCATAGTGGGTATGGAGCAGCTCGTGAGCCTTATGAGAGTTAGGCTCGCCAAGGAACTCGTCGTAGAGCGCCTTGATCTGAGGATTGTTGTGAGACTGGCGGATAACCTGTCTCTCGTCCTCGGAGTAGAGCGCCTTAGCTCTCTTTTCCTTGTAGGTGTCCATGATGTCTGCGTCCTCGTTAGGAAGGAAGCACTCACGAACGTAAGGCTGACCACCGCCGTTGATACACCCGCCGGGACATCCCATGATCTCGATGAAGTGATACTTGCTCTCGCCTGCGCGGATCTGATCGAGAAGAACCTTTGCGTTCTTCATACCGTGAGCGATTGCAATATTAACGGTCATACCGTTAAGGTCAAGGCTTGCTTCCTTGATGCCGTCAAATCCTCTTGCGGGTTCAAACTTAACGCCTTCGATCTCCTTGCCGGTAAGAACGAAGTTAGCGGTTCTTACAGCCGCCTCCATAACGCCGCCGGTAACTCCGAAGATAACGCCGGCACCTGTGTACTCACCGATAATGTCGTTGTCAAACTCCTCGTCGGGAAGCTTTGTGAAGTTGATACCGCTTCTCTTGATGAGCTTACCAAGCTCGCGTGTGGTGAGAACTGCGTCAACGTCCATAAGTCCGTTTGTCTTGAGCGCGTCTCTTTCCTTCTCGTACTTCTTAGCGGTACAAGGCATAATGGAAACTACGTACATATCATCAGCCGCAACGCCGATCTTCTGTGCATAGTAGTGCTTCAAGACAGCACCCATCATCTCGTGAGGAGACTTGCAGGAAGAAATGTGATCGAGGCAGTCGCCGTAGTAAAGCTCTGCGTAGTTGACCCATCCGGGCGAGCAGGAGGTGATCATAGGAAGCGCGCCGCCGTTCTTGATTCTGCCAAGAAGCTCGGTAGCTTCTTCCAAAATGGTAAGGTCAGCCGCATAGTTGGAATCGAATACCTACTTGAAACCAAGTCTCTTGAGAGCGGCAACCATCTTGCCTGTTACGGGAGTACCGATCTTCATACCGAATTCCTCGCCAAGAGCAGCTCTTACTGCGGGAGCGGTTTGAACGACAACGTACTTGCCTGCCTTCATAGCCGCGTCTACCTTTGCGATCTCGCTCTTTTCCATAAGAGCGCCGGTGGGACATACGTTTACGCACTGTCCGCAGAGGATACAGGGAGACTCGGTGAAGCTTCTGTTCTCGGCAGGGCCGATGATGGTCTTAAAGCCTCTGTTCTGGAAGCCGATAACGCCGTTTCCGTGAGCGTTAGAGCATCTTGCCACGCAACGACCGCAGAGAACGCACTTAGATGTGTCTCTGACTATCGAGGGGCTGATCTCGTCAACGGTGGTCTCGGTCTTGGTACCCTGGAACATATTGTCTCTGGCACCGGTAAGACGTGCAACGTGGAGAAGCTCGCACTTCTCGTTCTTGTCGCAGGTCTGGCAGAGCATGGAGTGGTTGGAAAGAAGAAGCTCAACGCTCGCTCTTCTTGCCGCTACTGCCTTGGGGGAGGAGATAGTGATCTCCATACCCTCGTTTACGGGATATACGCAGGATGCTACAAGACCTCTCGCGCCGGTTGCCTCAACGAGACATACACGGCAGGAACCCTTGTTGCACTCTCCGTGGTTGAATGCGCAAAGTGTGGGGATCTCGTATCCGCAAGCCTTTGCAGCCTCAAGTATGGTCATTCCCTCTTCAACCTGATAAGGAACGCCTTCGATTTTAATATTAATTAATGCCATTTTTCAAAATCCCCCCTTACTTCTTTACGATTGCCTTGAACTTACAAGAAGACATACAGAGACCGCACTTAACGCACTTGACAGGGTTAATGGTGTACGCGGGCTTCTTCTTGCCGGGAGCTGTGTAATCGGTGACGGTGATAGCGTCAACGGGACACTGTCTTGCACAGAGTCCGCAGCCCCAACAGTTGTTCATCTCGATAACGTAAGACATAAGGTTCTTACATACCTTTGCGGGACACTGCTTGTCTACTACGTGAGCAACGTACTCGTCTCTGAAGGACTTAAGAGTGGAAAGAATGGGGTTAGCTGCGGTCTGACCAAGCGCGCAGAGCGAGCCTGCCTGAATGGACTGAGCCAGAGCTTCCATATCCTCAAGATCCTGCATGGTAGCCTTACCGTCGCAGATCTTTGAGAGGTACTCGTGAAGTCTCTTTGTACCGATACGGCAGGGAGTACACTTACCGCAGGACTCGTCGCAGGTGAATTCCATATAGAACTTTGCAACGTCTACCATGCAGTTGTCCTCGTCCATAACAACAGCTCCGCCCGAACCCATCATGGATCCCTTAGCTACGAGGTTGTCGAAGTCGATGGGAGTGTCAAGATCCTTTTCGGTCAAGCATCCGCCCGAAGGACCACCGGTCTGAATAGCCTTGAACTTCTTTCCGTTAGGAATTCCGCCGCCGATGTCGTAGATAAGCTCGCGCAGAGTCGTTCCCATGGGAACCTCAACGAGACCTACGTTATTTACCTTACCGCCAAGCGCGAATACCTTGGTTCCCTTGCTCTTTTCGGTACCCATAGAGGAAATGCTCTCGGGACCGTTGCGGAGTATGTAAGGAACGCAAGCAAGCGACTCAACGTTATTAACGATAGTAGGACAGCCCCAAAGACCCTTAACCGCAGGGAAAGGAGGACGGGGACGAGGCATACCTCTCTGACCCTCGATGGAGTTCAGAAGAGCGGTCTCCTCACCGCAAACGAACGCACCTGCACCAAGACGGATGTGCGCGCGGAAGGAGAAGTCAGTTCCAAGGATGTTGTCGCCGAGAAGTCCCATCTCTTCAGCCTGATCGATCGCCTTCTGGAGACGAGCAACTGCGATAGGATACTCTGCGCGAACGTAGAAGTAACCGTTCTGAGCGCCGATAGCGTAGCCTGCGATAGCCATACCCTCGATTACTGCCAAGGGGTTACCCTCGAGAATGGAACGGTCCATGAATGCGCCGGGGTCGCCCTCGTCGCCGTTACAAACAACGTACTTTTCGCCGTCGGGCTGAGCGAATGCGAACTGCCACTTTCTACCTGTGGGGAAGCCGCCGCCGCCGCGTCCGCGGAGACCGGAATCGAGAACTTCCTTGATAACGTCAGCTCTGTCCATCTTGAGTGCCTTTGCAAGACCTGCGAAAGCGCCGGCTCCAAGAGCCTCGTTAATGTCCTCGGGATTGATAACGCCACAGCCGTGAAGCGCGATTCTCTTCTGCTTCTTGTAGAAGTTGATATCGTCCTGACGAGCGACCTTTTCCTTTGTTGCGGGATCAACGTAGAGAAGTCTTTCAACTACCTCGCCGCCGATAATATCCTTTTCGATGATCTCCTCAACGTCGTCGATCTGAACGAGACGGTAAAGAGTGTCCTCGGGGTAGATCTTTACGAAGGGACCCTGAGAGCAGAAGCCGAAGCAACCAACGAGGTTTACGGAAACTCTCTCGGTAAGACCCTTTTCTTCAAGAAGCTTTTCGATCTTTTCCTTGATCTCTGCGGAATTGGAGGAAAGACAACCTGTACCGCCGCAAAGAACCATAGCTCTCTTTTCACCCTTGCCGCTGAACTTGTCGCCAAGAGTAGCGGTGCAGGTAGCCTGTATTTGAGCAAGCTCTTCAAAATTCTTAATCATAAGCTCTGTCCTCCTTCTGCGCGAAGATCTTCAATGATTTTTGCAATAGCAGATACCTCAACCTTGGGGTAGACCTTACCGTTGATGGAAACTGCGGGAGCAATACCGCACGCGCCGATGCAACGGAGCGCGTCGAGTGTAAACATACCGTCCTCGGTGGTCTCGCCGGGAGCGATGCCAAGAAGCTCGGCAAACTTGTCGAGAACCTGCTGTGCGCCCTTAACGTAGCAAGCGGTACCGAGGCAGACACCTACGACGTATTTGCCCTTGGGATTGAGGGAGAAGAAAGAGTAGAAAGTAACAACACCGTAGATCTCGGAAACGCTGATTCCGGTCTTCTTGCTGACCAGCTCCTGAACCTCCAACGGAATATAGCCGTATTCCTTCTGGATGTCACTGAGGATCATCATAAGAGGTGTTTTTTCGTCTGCATATCTGTCGCATATAGCTGTAATCTTTGCAACAGAAGCATCACTTAAATGAGCCATTTTTTAGCCCTCCTTAAATATTTTAATACAAAAGTTAGTTTATATGCAATTCGGTCAAGCTTTTCTACCAACCGAATTTTCACGCGATTTTATTAAGGACGAAGTCCGAGACCGCCCTCAAGAGTGAGCGTCTCGCCCGTGAGATACTTGAAATCGGGGTGAGCCAACTGAACGCAAACTCTGCCGATGTCCTTTTCGGGGTCGCCGAAATATCCTGCGGGGGGTGTGTGAACGTTCTTTTCGAACGCCTCGGGATAAGCCTTCTGGAAGTTCTCAAGCTGAGCCGTCCAAGCAAGAGGACAGATTATGTTGACGTTTATTCCGTCCTTGCTCCACTCTGTCGCCGCAACTCTCGTCAATCCTCTTATTCCCTCTTTAGCCGCCGCGTAAGAACACTGACCGTAGTTTCCGAAAAGTCCCGCGCCCGACGCGAAGTTGATAACAGTACCCTTTGTCTCTTTCAAATAAGGGTAGCAAGCCTGCATATAATGGAATGTTGCGTAAAGACCGGAATACATCGCAAGATCAAACTGCTCGGTGGTGTGATCTGCTATAGTCACGCCCGAAGCCGACGCCTGCGCGTTGTTGATCAGCACGTCGATACGACCAAACTCTGCGATCGCCTTTTCGACTACCTCTTTTGCTATTTTTGCGTTGTCCTGACCTGCGGCAATATCCGCCTTGACGGGAAGCACACGCACTCCGTAAAGACGCTCAAGCTCTTCCTTTGCGTCCATCAATTTTTGCATATTTCGACCCGTGGTAACGATGTTAGCGCCTTCCTTAGCGTAAGCGGTAGCAATACCGTATCCGATAGAGCCTGCCTTTCCGTCCGAAAGTACAGCTCGTCCGCCGCCTGTGACCAAAAGCGTTTTTCCTGTTAAAAAGCCCATTTGTATCACTCCTTTTTAGATTATGGACGTTGCTCTGCGCCCCCGCGCGAAAAAGACGGACGCGATGCTCAATAAATACAACAATCCATTCCTAATTATTATAACAAATTTATATATTCATGTCAAGTGGTTTTAAGATATTTTGACAAAGTTCTATCAATATTTTAGTGGCAAAAATCCCTTTAATTACAAGGCTTTTAGTTAGCGTATGCTAACTCGGATGCCTGCGCATTCGGGCGAAATTTCGTAATTTTTGCATCAAGTTTCAATTATTTAAATAATCATCAAATTCAACAATAAAATTTAGAAACATAAACTAATTTTAATAAAATTTGCACAATGTTAATTTTTTAGTCACTAATTAAAAATGAAAATTCGATATAATTAAGGTACAGGATGCGAAAGTGTCCTCAAAAACAAGCTGCCATAGGGGCAGATTGTCGGCAAATGCCACATGGATGGCAAATATTGCCGCGAAAGCGGCGGCATGAGGAGGTATCTTATGAAGATCAACATTATCGGCAGACAGTTGAACGTGTACGAAGACACTAAGGCTATGATCGTCGAAAAGCTTACTAAGCTCGACAAATATTTCGGCGAGGAAGCTAACGCCACGGTCACTCTGACTCACAAACGAAATCTTGCGACCCTTGAAGTAACGATCAAGGCCTCAAATACCCTCTTTAGAAGCGAGGTCGATGCCGAAAGCTTCAGAGATGCCCTCGATAAATCGATTGACAATATTGAACGCCAGATCAGGAAAAATAAAACCAAGCTTCGTAAAAAGCTTCGTGAGGGCATCATTCCCGATGCTGAGCTTGCAGCGGCTTCGGTTGCGGGTGATGAACCCGAGGAAAGCGACATCATTATCCGTACCAAAAAGTTCGAATATACTCCAATGTCGCCCGAGGAGGCTATTATGCAGATGAATCTGCTGGGTCACACATTCTTCGTATTTAGCGATTCCGCAAGTGAAAAGACCTGTGTGGTGTATAAGAGAAAAGATGGAAACTACGGTTTAATTGAGCCTGAAAACTAATATAACAAATAAAAAAGTGGAAGCTTCTTCGGAAGCATCCACTTTTTTAATTTTGATTTGTCTGTTAGCCTTCTCCAGCGGAGAAGGGGGACCGCAACGCGGTGGATGAGGAGATCATTAACAGTTTTACAAGATGGCTCCACAACTGACTACACCCATAACAAACCCTTTTAGAATAACGCTTTTGGCGAAAACCTTTTAAGACGCATTCTCCCTCGAAGGGCGACCTCCTCATCCACCGCTTCGCGGTCCCCCTTCCCCGCTGGGGAAGGCTTATAAATCCCAATTTATTTATCACTGACAACCGCCAGGACTGCTTTGTATACTCTTTCGGTAGACGCAAGGTCGAGATGTTCGTTAGGGGAATGAATATCGTGCATATTAGGACCTATGGAGATAATGTCCATACCGGGCATTTTGGACGAAAGAATACCGCACTCAAGACCCGCGTGAATAACGCCGACCGACGGCTCCTTGCCGAAAAGGAACTTATATTTTTCGATGTACTGCTCACGAAGAAGCGACGCAGGCTCAAACTCCCAGCCTGGGTAGCGCGCGTAGTGACGGCAGTCAGCACCCACAAGCTTTGCGAGAGAGTCAAGCTCACGGATAGAAAGATCGAGCTGCGCCTCAAGAGAAGAGCGTGCGGAAATAATAAATCTAATACTTCCCTCGTCGCTTACCACAACGCCGAGATTGCGTGAGTATTCAACCAATCCCCTTATCTGATTGCTCATTTTGAGAACTCCCGTACTGACGGTAGTCATAAAGGCGATGATCTTTTCGGTAATTTCGTCGTTTATATAGTCGCAAGATGCCGCTTTGCCTATTCCGACAGAAAGCCCAAGGTCATCCTTGTTTATCTCTTTTCTGACCTGAAGCGACTCGGAGATCATCACCTTTTTAGCCGCGTTTTGAGCGGTCTCGTCGGCAAAACGGAGAGTCGCAAAGCACTCTCTCGCGATGGCGTTATCCTTGCCGCCGCCAACTATCTTGACGATATTGAATTTACCGACCGAATAAGCCGCTGAAAGAAGTCTGCCCATAAGAACGTTGGCGTTAGTCTTTCCAAGGTGTATTTCCGCGCCCGAGTGACCGCCCGAAAGTCCCGTGACCGATACCTCGAGGAAAAGATCGCTCTCTTTTGCGGGTGTTTTTTCAAATTCAAAGGTGATCTCGGTTCTGTTGCCGCCTGCGCATCCCGCGGTGATCTGATCATCCTCTTCGCTATCGAGGTTGATCATCCTTTTTGCGGTGACCACAGAGCAGTCAAAGCCCTGCGCGCCGAAAAGTCCCGTCTCCTCTTCAACAGTGAAGAGCAATTCGAGTGTCGGATGCTCGTTTGTGTCAAGAAGCGCAAGCATCATAGCGACCGCTATGCCGTTATCCGCGCCGAGAGTGGTTCCGTCTGCCCAGAGAAATCCGTCCTTTACGGAAAGCTTAAGTCCGTCGCGGAGAAAATCGTGATCCGAGTCGGAATTTTTCTCGCAGACCATGTCCATGTGACCCTGCAAAAGTATCGCGGGGGTGTTTTCGTAGCCCTCTGTCGCGTTTTTGCGGACGAAAACGTTGCCCGTTTCGTCGCGAAGCACAAAAAGTCCTCTTTTCTTGGCGTATGCCTCGATGTAGTCGGCAACTCCCTTTTCGTTGCCCGAACCGTGAGGAATGGCGCAAATATCCTCAAATATTTCAAAAACCGCTTTCGGCTCGTAGCCGTTTACAACGTAATTCATAAAAAAACACCTTTCAAAGAAAAATATATTTGCAATATGGCGGCGAAAAACGCCGCCATATCAATTATCGTTATGTTATTTCAATAAGATAATTATCTGTGATAAGCCGATGCGCTGTCGTCGTCAAAGGAGAATTTGTTCAAGGTCTCCATCTTCTTGCCCATTCCGAGAGCCGTGCAGGACTCGGGAGCCTCGGCAATTATCGTCTTGATACCCGTAACGCGGTGGATCAGCTTGTTAAGTCCGCGAAGCTGTGCGCCTCCGCCTACCAAAATGATGCCGTTGTGAAGAATATCTCCCACAAGCTCGGGGGGAGTATGCTCGATAATGTCGCAAATTCCGTCGATGAGAGAGGTCATAGGCTCGTACATCGCGCCTATCATCTCCTTTGAAGAAAGAGTTACCGTTTTGGGCATACCGCTTGAAATATCTCTGCCCTTGACCTCAAGAAGTCTCGCCTGACCATGCTCGTAGACCTCGCCGATCTTCATCTTGATGCTCTCCGCGGTCCTCTCGCCTATAAGTGTATTGTAATTGTCTCTTACGTATTCCACTATCGCCTCGTCAAAGCTGTCGCCGCCGACCTTGATCGTTTTGGAAACGACTATGCCGCCAAGGGAGATCACCGCGATCTCGGTCACCCCGCCGCCGATGTCCACGGTCATGTTTCCGATAGCGGTGTTTATGTTCAGTCCTGCGCCCAAAGCCGCGGCTATCGGGGACTCAATAAGATATGTTTTTCGGGCACCCGCTTCTCTTGCCGCGTCAAGGATCGCCCTTTCCTCTATCTCGGTCATACCCGAGGGAACGCTTATCATTATTCTCGGAGGGAGAATAGTCCTTCCGCAGGCGCGGCGGATGAAATACTGGAGCATTTTTAACGTGACGTCATATTCATTTATCATTCCGTCCTTTAAGGGACGAAGCGCGGAAATAGAGTCGGGAGTTCTGCCAAGCATGTCCTGCGCTTCCTTACCGACCTTTATTACTTTATCAGTTGACTTGTCAATAGCTACCACGCTGGGTTCGCGCATAACGATTCCCTTTCCCTGCACGAAAACCTGCACGGTGGCGGTGCCAAGATCTATTCCAATGTCTCTGCTGAGAATTATGTTTTTAAACACAGATAAATCCTCCGTAGCGAGTCTCTATATAATATCTCATTATAATTATACAACAAAATACTACTAAAAGTCAAATATTTTTTATAAATATATCATTAACTTACAGAAAACAAAAGATCGAAGAAACGGGTTTGTTGTCGGATGGAGTAAGAGCTATGGGTCTTACGTCGGTTATCTTGGAGCAGTTTCGTCATTTACGCTCTTTGCAATACACGCAACTACTGTATTTGCCGCGCTTACCTGCGACAGTAGCTCGACCCCGCGGCGAAGGGTCGCGCCCGAGGTCAGCACGTCGTCTACGATAACCACGTTTTTGTCTTTAAGAAAAGCTTTAAGTCCCTTTGATCTTAAAGCAGGTGAGAATCCTTTCATGGATTCGTTGAGCTTAAAATGTTTTTCGGCGTTGCTTTTGCGTGAGCTTTTATCAAGCCGTTTCTGCTCCTTTCCGCCTGCGCGGATGAATAAAGGACGGCACTCTGCTCCAAAAAGAGCGGCAAGTCTGACGCACAGCTCCTTGCCTTGGTCGAAACCGCTTTCGATGATGGC
>JAZNII010000074.1:0-7427 GCA_045577415.1 Eubacteriales bacterium | reverse complement strand
ATCATGAGCAGAGAAAGGGTAAAGGTTACCATAACGCTCATTTCGAGACTGGGATTAAATATAAAGTAGACCGCTTGTATTACAGCGGCAAATGATGCGAAAACGATCAGATGGCGGAGCTTGTTTCGCGTATGCTTGGCGCCCTCGGCAATCAGATAAGCAAAGATGGGGAATGAAAGGCGACCTATTATTCTGAGGAGGGTAACGTGGGGAAAGAGCAGCACTCCCGCATGGTCGCATACCATGGCGACGGCGGCGATGATCTTCAGCGTGTTGTTGCTGAGAAAGCCGAAGCGGCAGTTTTTTAGCATTATGACACCTCCTTTTTAGCGAAATGAATATTTAGCGGTTAGATCACGATGAATACGATTGTAGGGGCGACCATTGGTCACCCTACAAGGTTACAACACACCGATAAATCAAAATTCCAACTCTCGATACATAATTTTAACACAACTGTTAAGAATTGTCAATAATTTATATTATTAAGCAATTTAGTAAAGGACGGTTAAAAAGGAGTTGTCCGAGGACAACGCCTTTGCTATTTTTTTAATATTCGGGAACGTATTCGTAAATTATCTCGACCGAGGAGAGGATTTCACTTGCCTCTCCGAAATCTATACTATCCCACTGTTCTTTGGTGCCGGTAAAGTATACGGTTTCAAGAGACGTGCAGTTGGGGAAAATGTTGTAATCATCAACCGCGGTAACCGATGCAGGGATAACTACGGTCTTCAGATTGGTGCATCCGTTAAACATGTTTCCGTTTAAGAATTCAACCTGACCGGGGATTGTAAAGCTTTCAAGTCCGGTACAGTTGGCAAATGCGTTCCAGCCGATTGTCTTTACCGAATAAGGCAGTTCAATGCTTGTAAGCGAAGAGCATCTGTTGAATGCGCCCATTCCGATGCTTTCAACACCGGTAGCTAAACGTATGCTCTCGATCGATGAGCAATCTGTAAAAGCACCCTGAGGAACGCTTGTGCCGTTCACCACGATCTCCTTGAGAGAGGCGGGCAGATAATAATAAACGCCCGCATAAGAAGTTGCAGGGTCTTCCATTCCTTTTGCAACAGAGCCATCATACTTGCCTTTTCCGAAAAGATAACCGATCCAAGCGTAATAGGTATTTTGCTCGGCATTGGATCTGTCTCCTACGATCGGCATAGTAATGCTTTCGAGGGCTGCGCATTTAGCGAAGGATTCTGCACCTATGGATTGAACCTCACGGTTGATCTCTACGTTCACAAGTCTCCTACAGTCGTAGAATGCGCGCTTATCGATGCTCTCAACTCCTATAAGCTTTATATCGGTGATATAATAGCAATTACTGAAAGCTCCGTAAGAAAGCGAACCGCCTCTTACAGTAACAGTTGTTAGAGATTGGGGAATGTAGTAGGATTTAGTGTATTCGCTGGATGTATCATTATCGAAGTAATGTTGGGAAGAACTGTCGATTTCCTCATATCTGTCGTCTCCGAAAATATATCCGAACAAATAGTTGACTTCTTTTTTGGGATCATAGGTTGCGTTTGCGCCAACGAAGGGCAGGGTAATACTTTGAAGCGAAATGCAGCCGCCAAAGGCACCCTCACCTATTCTTGTCACACTGTCGGGAACTACCACGCTCGTTAAGGTGCGGCAACCCCAGAAAGCTCTGTCGCCTATGCTATTTATACCGTCGGGAATAATTATCTCCGAGAGCGACGAGCAATTATAGAATGCGTTGTAGCCGATAGATGAAAGTCCATCGGGTAGAGTAATACTTTGAAGCGACGTGCAACCCGAAAACGTCTCGCTATCAATTTGCGTAACGTCCTCGGGAATGTTGATGCTCTTAAGTGCCGAGCAATTTTTGAATGCGTGTCCGCCAATTGTGGTACAATCACTGTATCTTGAAAAGGTTACGGTATTGAGTGCAGTGCAACCATCAAAGGCGTATGTTTGTATTTCAACAACCTCTTTGGGAATATTAACGGCTTCAAGGCTTGCGCAATTTCGGAAGGAATCATAACCGATTACGGTGCATTGACTCTCCTCACCGAAGGTAACGCTTTTAAGACTTGTACAATTAAAAAATGCATATCCGGGTACCTCGGTCACGCCGTCGGGAATACGGATCTCTGTAAGAGATGAGCATCCTCTAAAAGCATTGCTGCCGATAAAGGCACACTTGCTGCCTTCACCAATAATAACGGTTTCAAGAGAGGGGCAGTTTCTGAATGCCTCTGTTCCTATGTACTCAACGCTATCGGGAATATATACGGTTTTCAGATTGGGGCAGTTTGAGAACGCGCCGTCGCAAATTTTGACGATACCCTCGTTGATATATATAGACGTGACGTTCTCGCAATTACTAAAACCGGAAACTCCGTAAATTGGGTCTCCATAGCGGTCTGCCGGAATAACAATATCAGAGTCGGTGCAATCTCCTAAATGGACGAGGCTACCTCCTGCGTTTAAGCCTATTGAAAGTCCGTCGCTGGGCTTATGATGTGAGCATTCCGTGCAGATATCGTCAACGTAATTATGCTGGGCGGGCAGGTGTTGGAAGGTGGTATAGCTGCAATTCTCGCAAGTAACGTAAGCTTCCCAGCCTTCTTCGGTACAAGTTGGAGCCTTCGCGTCGTGCTGAACTTCACTGTGTCCCGTTGCGGGTATCTCCACCTTTGTGGTATAATCGCACAATGAGCAATATTCGTATTCATTGTTTCCGGGATAAAGGCAGGTGGGGGCGACTGCCGAAACGTAATTAAGGGAATGTTCACATCCCTCGCTTTCGGTGGTTTCCTCGTTGCTTTCCTCGCTACTTTCCTCAGACCCTGTCGTTTCATTTTCGGGTTCGGACTGATCCTCGGACGAGCTTTCTTCGGTTTTCTGAGGCTTGGAGTCGGCCGGCTTTTCATCACTTGATTGATTTTCGCAAGCGGTGAATAAAATAAGGCACGCTATAAGCATGGCAAAGACCGCAAAAAGTAATTTTTTCATCATTGTATCTCCTTCTATAAGAGCTTGATGTATTGATTATACCACTTATCTATATATGTGTCAACATCTTATTTCATCATAACCTTATTAAAATCTCCGACCGCTTTGTAATATCCATCTCGATCTCAGGAGGTGTGCTTTCTTTTTTGTTACCCGCCGCATTATTATAGTTGCCTCTCGCGCTCCGACGCTTTGCTTACACTCGGCGATCCGCCATTTTGACGAAAAAACGCGAAAACTTTTTCAGCTTTTTTCAATTTAGGGGTTGACAAACGCATTTGATCGTGATATAATAATATGCACGGACGGAGATATAAGTTGCCGGTGTGGCGGAATTGGCAGACGCCCGGGACTTAAAATCCCGTGATACGAAAGTATCGTACCGGTTCGAGACCGGTCACCGGCACCATCCGTGGTGCAAAAAGGGGGGCAGCGCCTTCCGATTTAAATATCGCGGGGTAGAGCAGCTTGGTAGCTCGTCGGGCTCATAACCCGGAGGTCATGAGGTTCAAATCCCATCCCCGCAACCAAATAAGAAACAGTAGATTGATACAATCGTATCGACCTGCTGTTTTCTTTTTTGCTAAAGGCAAAAAATATTATCGTTAAAAATCAGCCGAAAGTCCTTGTAAATCAAAGGCTTTTTTTGCTTTTGTGGTGCATTTCGGCATATACGGTGCCTATATCTTGTGCCTCGGATACCCCCAAATACAGAAAAGCACTACTCCCCGTCAAGGTGTAGTGCCTTTCTGTCGTTAAAACATTGGTATTCGTTAAATTATTGAATATGTCTTCTATATTTCTCTTGTTTTATAAAACACAATAGATAAATACCAAGAAAGCGCATATATTCCGATACCCACAAGGCAAGCAATAGGCAAAACGGCGTTCAGTTGAATTTCATTTTGCAGACCTTCCTTAAAGATCGTAGTTGCGATAATGCTTCCTGCACACACCACGCCGATCATCACATAGTAGGCACCTCGCCCTTTTTCTACGCCGTATTTGAAAACAAACGGGAGAGTAAGCGACGAGGCAACGCTCGCCATTATCAGTAAGAGCATCATTAGTAACAAAAACTCTTTCATAACGAAAATGCCTTCAATACCCATTTTCACTCCCTGCGCGACGCATATTACAATCAGCATAGCGATTTGTGTGAACAAGCCAATCAGATACTTTGCGGATACGATTTGCGTTTTGGTATATGGCAACGTACCAACATACTCTGTCCAACGACTGCGCTCGTCATATCCAAGGAGGTTGACGGGGATCATACCGCAGAGCAAACAAGGATAGAAAACAAAGAACATATTGCCGCTGCTCATCATAGAAAGAATGATAAATCCGATACTAACGAAAAGATAATATCTACAATATTTTTTCATCATATACCAATCTTTCAATAATAGACCTTTCATATCATTTCGCCTCCTTTACCATAAATACGAACAGTTCCTCAATGCTAATAGGACTTAACTTGAAGCCATCGGGCGCATCCCCCCGTGATACGATAACCTCTGCACCGTAAGGTGTTTCCTTTTTGTACTTGACAGAACTTTCGTCAAGCGCGGAAAGCTGTTCTACGGTACAATGAATGATGCCGTACTCGGATAACAGTTCATCCTTTTCCTCACAAAGCAAAAGCTTACCCTTGTGCAAAAACGCTACGTAGTCGCAGAGCCTTTCAAGATCGCTGACGATGTGCGAAGATATGAGAATGGAGTGGTTTTCATCCCTTGTAAAATCGTAAAACATCTCCACCACTTCATCGCGCACGACGGGATCGAGTCCGCTTGTCGGCTCATCAAGTAGTAACACCTTCGCACCGTGTGACATAGCAACGGCAATACCGAGCTTCATCTTCATACCGCGCGAAAAGTCCTTAAAAGGCTTGTTGTCGGGCAGAGATAACTTTTGAAGGAGTCGGGCATATTCATCCTCATTCCAATTATGAAATGTATGCTTCATAACATTGCCGATCTGCTTAGCTGTCAAGCATTCCGGCATACCAACATCGTCCATTACGACACCGACATCTTCTTTGGTAAGTGAAATATCCTTTTCATTGTCCTTGCCGAGTATTGTGATCGATCCGCTGTCCTTATGAAGCATATCCAAGATAAGCTTTATCGTTGTGCTTTTGCCCGCGCCGTTCTCACCGATAAGCCCCATAATGCAACCGCTTGGCAGAGTAAGACTTATGTTATCCAAACAAAATCCCGAAAAGGATTTACTTACATTTTTTAGTTCAAGTGCGTTCATTCTTGTTCCTCCATGCCGAACGTAATCATTTCAATAATATCGTCACGGCTCAAATTGCACGAGGCAGCGAGCTTTGCTATCTGCTCGATATGTTCCTCGATCTTTTTCAAATTTTCCTCACGTAAAAGCTCTACGTTCTTCGGCGCAACGTAACATCCCTTTGCCGGAAGTGTGTAAATAAAGCCTTCCTTTTCAAGTTCTTCATACGCGCGTTTGGTCGTAATAAAGCTGATGCGCAGATCCTTTGCAAGCCCTCGTATAGACGGCAGCATCTCATCCTCTTTCAGCTCACCGCTTATGATCTGATTTTTTATTTGAGAATATATCTGATTATAAATCGGTTCGCCGCTTTTATTGTCAATCAAAATATTCACGTCATCACCTCTGTTAAAACTGTATATTTATATTATATACAGTTATGACGATTTTGTCAATAGATCTTCAGAAAATATTTTTATTCCATTAAAAGAACAAGCTTTCCTTTCTATCCTTGTTTTAATGGCATAAAATGCACCATTTCCGCTTTCAGTAGTTCAATGTATCAACAAATGAGTCCATACACAACAAAAAACGCACTTTTGTCTACCGACAAAGGTGCGTTTTTTGAATGATGTTTGCCTTCGGCAAATGATGTAGGGCTTTGCCCAATGATGACGGCTACGCCCAATGATGACGGCTTCGCCCAATGATGACGGCTACGCCTAATGATGTGCGGCTTCGCCACATTTTATGGCAAACATCGCATCATTGCGAGTAAAACAAGCAATATCATTTTGAGCGAAGCGAAAAACATCATATTGCCGCAGGCGATGCATCATTTGACAAACTAACGATTTTGTGATATAATAAACTCACCGATAAATAAGAATTTGCAGGAGAAACGTAATGGTTATTGAAACAGAACATCTATTATTAAGGGAAATAACAGAAAACGATTTCGATGCACTTTACAAGATCTTGGCGAATTCAGATATCATGCAACATTATCCATACACTTTCGACGACGCAAGAGTGAGAGGCTGGATAAATAAAAATATTGAAAGATACAAAATATTTGGCTTTGGCTTGTGGGCGGTATGTTTGAAGGACACAGGCGAAATGATAGGTGATTGCGGATTGACCATGCAATTGATCAACGGGCAAATTAAACCTGAAATCGGATATCATATAAGAGCAGACAAACAAAGAAAAGGATACGCAAAAGAAGCTGCGATCTCAGTCAGAGATTGGACGTTTAACAATACGCCCTTTAACATCATTTATTCCTATATGAAGTATACGAATGAGCCTTCAGCTAAAACCGCGATTTCCTATGGTTGTAAACAAGTAGATGAATTTACTGATGAGATAAATGAAATTACGAAGGTGTTTGCAATTTCAAGAGACGAATGGACTAATCTATAAATACCAACATGACGAGGTGATTTTATGAAAAAGGGTCTTCAAGTAATTTGCTGTGCAGTAGGCAGTGGAATGATTGGGTTCTTTGCAAATCGGTTGAACACGGTTGAGGGAAGTGTATGTTTTACGCTTGGTGTTGCTCTGCTTGTTGGTTCAATCATTCTTGTATCAAAGCAAGATAAAGAGAATAAGTAAATTTCAATTTGTTGAGGTGTATAATGAAAAAATCCTTTATGTGTAGTTTAATATGCCATAACGGCATATTAGGCGGTGCTTTATATCTTGACGAAAATTCGGTTACTTATAAGACGAATAAACTCACAGTAGATAAAGCGTACAGAAATCTTGTGTTGCCACTTGATGAAATCGCAGAACTTACATGGAAATGGGTTGTTTTTCCGATAGCAACATTCCATATGAAGAACGGAGAAAAGTATAAAATTCTTATATTCAACCAACGGCGTTTCAAAAAATGGTTTCAAGAGTATCGTACTCAATGAGAAACAAACAAATTCCAATTTTTCGAGCGGATGCACGACTTAAAACACACACCTTTTTGCTGTTCTTACCTACATTTATACACCTTTTGGTCGCTCTTTAGCAAAAAGACAAGGTAGCACATCGTGCTACCTTCAGATTACTGACAAAGTCTATCTCAAGCGCGAGAAAGGCTTTGTTTTTTGCTAAGAAATAGCAAAAACATGAGGAAATTGGAGGTATCCCTCCAACATAGGTTAGCAATCTTCTTCATATTCTGGACGGCAGCAGTAAGC
>JAZNII010000073.1:0-27448 GCA_045577415.1 Eubacteriales bacterium | reverse complement strand
CGTAAGATTTATAACGGTATGTTAAAAACATATTTCTACCAATATCTTGGACCCAAACCGCCCAAAGCACCTAAGACCGATATATAACAGCACAAAAAATGCGTAATAGAGTCTACTCTCTATTACGCATTCTATTTTATATTCATAATGCAATCAGTACCACGATTGCAGCAAGAGCACTAATACCAATCACTGCACTGACAATCAATTCATGGATTCTGCGCGCAACACCGGTCTTCGTAT
Organism: Eubacteriales bacterium; assembly: GCA_045577415.1. GTDB lineage: Bacteria > Bacillota > Clostridia > Oscillospirales > CAG-272 > SVTX01. The sequence continues at coordinate 27,205 of JAZNII010000073.1, read as the reverse complement.
TATAGAACAAAACAACCGGCCTTTCTGTTTTCTTCCGAATCAACATCCCCTTTGCACGCGTTGTGTATTGCCGGTGTTCACCATACCATAAACTATACACATCCTCCACCATTCCATTCTCTGTGCAAATCACACCTTCGTAATTTCCCTTTGTTTTTATGACAGAAGGATTAATCAATACATCCATGTGCAAAAAAGCGATTACTGCCACAACTGCGAGAAAACCCAGAAGTAAGTTTTCTATCGACAAATTTTTCATTACAGAAAAATCGCGAAGATAATACAATGCATAACAGCAGATACCACTCATCACAAAAGCAAGAATTATTGATATATATGGTGCAAAATCCGGTCGGTAAACCGTAGCCTCTTCTTTGTTATAATACATATGCAGTTTAGCGTCTTTTATCTCTCGTACCGGAATCAGATCTGATTCTATCTGCTTTGTTTCACCCTCGTGCTCAAACTCTAAAAGATGTACAATTTGAATCCGCTTTATTGATTCGTCATTTTTTTCCATATTAAATCTACTGTCCACTACTTTTACCACAATGCGATTTTTCTTATGCGGCATATAGAAAGAAAGTCCGCAACCTACTCCACCGAGTATAAGTAATGTACCAAAAATCAGGTATAGCATCGACAGACCTCCTTTCAATAGAATTCAGAATTTGCAAAACACTACCATCTTATTTACTGCTAAAACAAAAAAAGGAAAACCCAAAAGATTTTCCCGAAAACACGACCTGCTGGCGACCGGAATCGAACCGGTACGAGGGTTTAGCTCGCGGGATTTTAAGTCCCGTGCGTCTGCCAGTTCCGCCACGCCAGCACAATGGGACCAATAGGGCTCGAACCTATGACCCTCTGCTTGTAAGGCAGATGCTCTCCCAACTGAGCTATGCTTCCAAAGAACATCGCTCTCTCGCGGCGACTTGTAAATTATATCACACAATAAACCTTTTGTCAATACCTTTTTTGAAATTTTTCAAAAAAATTTTTTCTCCTTTTTTATTATTGACACTGCTTTAAATCTGTTGTATAATGATATTGCGATATAAAATCTGAAAGGAATAATTGATCATGAAAAAAATCATTGTGCTTGCCTGCGTTATTGTAATGATCGCGGCAACATTTTGCTCCTGCTTCTCCTTAGACTCTCTGGTTCCCGAAGCGACTAAAACGGTAAACCCCATTGATTTTGGCGCAAAGTACGTCAATGGCGACTCATATTACGTTTTTAATGCCGACAAGACCGGGATCTACGAGATTCACTTTGAAAAAAATAACGGTGACGTAGTTTCCGCGCGAGTGGATTTTGTGTGGAGAGAGGCATCCGACGGAGCAGTGTATCTTTTTGAGGTTGGCGAATTTCATTACCCCGAGCACACCGATGGACTGAACGCCGGTGTTTCAAAGCAGCCTATATATTTTTCCGAGGAATTTTTGACCTACGTAAGTCATAATGCCGCAGGTGCCAACACTCAACATTTTATCAAAGAAGGCTCTGAGCTTGACAAACTTTTGAATGGATGAATTAATAAGGGTCTGCTTCATTCAGAAAGCAGTTAATAACCGCATACAAGCAAGGCGACGGATTTATGCCGTCGCCTTAAAATGCCATTTAAGTTAAGTTTTCTTAATTAAGTTCAACTAATACGTTAAGTATTGTTAATTATACCGCATATTATGTCAAAATATATGCTTGCCTGCCGATATGGTTAAGTTTGCTTAATCATAATCATTGGTGACGTCACCGCTGCCGTCAAGAGAAATAAGATCACCGAGGTAGGTAGGCTCAGGCTTTATTATAGCCGTCAGAAAGTCCTTATTCCTTGCAAGTATCTCTCGCGCACTGAATTTCAACTGGCCTGCATAAGTCCGCAGATCGGCAGACACACCGTAAGCCTCAACTCCAAGCGCATCGGCAATATGTAAAGCGCGATAAAGATGATATTCCTGAGTGACTATGATGATCTTATCCGCTCCGAATATCTCCTTTGCGCGGTAGATGCTCTCATAGGTGGAAAATCCTGCGTGATCCATAAATATCTCACTCGACTCTACGCCCTCGGCAATAGCAAACTGCTTCATAGCGTAGACCTCGTTATATTCCTCAGTTCCGTGGTCGCCGCTCATCAGCAGCTTTGTACCGTTTCCCTGCTCCGCAAGCCCGTAATAGACGTCAACACCCACCTCAAGGCGATCGTTCAGCATGTGGCTGGGTGTTCCGTCGCTCTGAACCTTGCATCCGAGAACGATTATGCAATCCACATCGCCGATCTCCGCGGCATCGTCTACAGACAGCACACGGTCACGGGTGGACAAAACGGTATAGGCGTCAACACCCAAAACGTACGCCGCGCCCAAGAGACACAGCAGCAAGACTGCCGCCATCACGCACAGACAAACTATAAAAGCCTTTCTTTTAAACGTTTTTTTCATTATTTATCCTTTCTAAAGTTCAGCGCAGATCCGCGCGGCACTTTAGGAGCGCGCCGCGTTTGATGCCGCAACGCTTGCCGCGATAGCCGCGCAGGTCGCCGCCTGTTGAGCGGCTATAAGCGAAAGAGTGCTTCCCACTGCCGCGCCTTGCATGGCTGACGATCCGCCCATACGCTCGGCGGTCACGATCATTCCCGCGTGCATCATTCTCTGCTCTCTGGCAAGACCGAAAAAGCCGTATCCCTTTTGAGCCTTCAGAAAATCCGATACGGCGATCAGATCGTTCAACGTCTCGTCAAGACCGCAGGGCAAAGTGGCAAGAACACCCAGTGTTGCCAGCTCGTAGCCCGTGCCGTACTTATGCTTTTTCGCTTTAAGCATATCAAAAAGTCTTGCCACGTCACGGCACTTGTCGCCGGACGTCCTTATTCCGTCATCCGCAAGAGCCAAAACGTGGGACAGAGACTGCACCGCGTTTCTGTCAAAAAATTTTTCCTTTAGAATATTGTAGCAGGTCTCGGTCTCACGGACGATCTCATCGTCAGACCTTTCGGACAGCGCAAGCATGACCGCAAAAACGCTATCCTCGCTTGAGGTGAGAAAAGGATGCTCCTTTTTCATCAGGCCGTAGATACGGCGCGCTCGCTCACAGATCTCGCTCCTTTTTTCGCTCTCAACAGACTCCGACAGTATCATCGCCGCCACGGGCAGGTACTCGGAACTCCAAAAATGCTCCTTCAAGGCTCTATATATCATTATCGTCTCGTCAAGTTTTTCCCCGGGATCATCACATACGGCAAGCATAGCCACGATAGAAAGCTCTGCCTGACTTCTGAAATTTGAAAAAGCGTTCACACGGTTTTTCAGTATTTTGCGGCACTCTTTAAGTCTCTCGACGTCGGCAACTCTGCCGCGGTCAACGAAAAAGGAAGTGCATATTGGGTAAAAATACCCATTCTCCCAAGGAAACGCCGCCTTGAACGCGTCTCTGTTCTCTATAAAAAGTCTGCATTTATCGTTTAATGAATCTCTCATTTTCAGCCTCCAATGTTAAGCTTACTTAACAATTATCTTTTGATCCTGACAAGACTCGCTATCCCCTCGCCGAGAGCCTGACAAAAAGCGTTTATCTCGTCCTCAGTATTGTATGCGCTGAAGCTGACGCGGATCGTCGAGTCTGCCTCGGTGTCGGTTAGTCCGAACCCCACGAGTGAAGAAGAAATATGCTTCGAATGTGCCGAACAAGCCGAGCCTGCCGACACGCAAAAGCCTTTTGACGAAAGGAAATTCAACATAGTCTCGCTCTTAATGCTCGGGAGAGTAAGAGAAAGCACGTGAGGAGCGCGTCCGCCCTCGGGGATGTTAGGTCTTGCTCCCGCCTCGGTGGCTTTTCGCTCACAAAGATCCCGCAAAGTCGACATTTTCGACAGGTTTGCCGCAAAGGTAGCTTTCGCCTCCTCTGCTGCCGCTCCAAAGCCGACGATACCGACTATATTTTCGGTTCCCGATCTGTAGCCGCCCTCCTGACCGCCGCCAATGAGGTAAGGCACTATCTTTTTCATTTTAATGATCTCGGGGCTGATATAGAGCGCGCCCACGCCTTTAGGTCCGTGTATCTTGTGAGCGCTGACGCTTATCATATCCGCGCCGAGGCTCTTTGCGGTAAAAGGCACCTTGAGAAATCCCTGCACCGCGTCGCAGTGTGTCACCGCATCGGGACAACGGAGTTTTACGATCCCGAAAAGCTTTTTCACGTCGTAAAACGCACCCGTTTCATTGTTAACAAGCATAAATGAGACCAGAGCCACGTCGTCGTCAAGCTCCGAGAGCAATTCCTGTTCATTGATCACGCCGCCGCGAGTGGAAAGTCTGACTACGGTGAAGCCGTCCTTCTCTATCTTTCGCATCACGTTCTCCACCGAGGGATGCTCACTGTCGGTGGTGATGACCTTGCGCCGTCTTATCTTTTCCTTTGAATAAAGGCAACCGAGGATAGCCGTGTTATTAGCCTCGCTTCCGCAAGACGTAAAGATCAGATTTTCCGCGTTGGGTCTTGCCACGCCAAGTGCCGCGCCGACCTGTTCGCGAGCCTTGTCAATAAGTTTTCTCGCTTCAAGTCCCATTCCGTGTCTTGAGGACGGATTGCCAAAGACCTCTATCGCATCTATCATTTTTTTCTTCGCCGCCGCCGATATTTCGGTGGTAGCGCTATTATCTAAATATATCATCATTATTTCGATTTATCTGATATCGAAGTGTTCGATCATTTTTTGGACGTCTCCGATATGAGAATCAAAATTCTCGGGCAGTGCGGTATAGGTCAGGACGTAGAAAACGCCACCCTTGACCGCGATAGCCTGCATCTGCTTGTACTCAACGCCGCCACTGACTATCTTGTAGGTGTACTTTTTTGCGGCTCTGCCGTCCATAGTAATATCCTCTGCCGACAAAAGCTCGTAGGACGAGAACACCTTCTCATATCTTTTCTCGCACTCTGCAAAATACTCGTCCACCGTCTTATCGATCTCCTGCTCGGAGACCATAAGATACTGAACGCTTACGTTTGAGGAGTCACTTGCCGAATAATACGCCGCGCTGAACTCGGCTTTTTCGTTTGTCTTCCAGCTTTCGGGTACGAAAAATCTGTAAGGACGCTCGTCTGTGGAGATAAGCTTCATTCCCTCGGGGGTATCAACACCGTCGGGATAGACCTTTCCCTCGCCCGAATAGGGTACGTCAAAACGGAAGTAATCAAGTATGCCGCCCTCTCCCTCTATCTCCTCGAGGTACATATCGTAATGCTCCTCGGCAGGCGCGCTGTAAGTAAACACGTACATCTCGCCCTTGTATTTGCAGAGGATGGTCATGATCTTGTAATCAACTGCTTCATCACCGTACAATCCTATTTTTGCGGTGTAAACAAATTTTTTCGCAGACTGACCGCCAAGGGTAGACTCCGGCTCAACACCAACGAAGGAGTAATTGCCATCGCCAAGCTCGCTTTTCAGATTATTCTCACTGTACGCCCAGTAAGCGACTTCGTCCATCTCGCCTGCGTCGTCGGCAACGAAAACGTTGATAGCGATATAAGGATCGGTAGAAAAGAGGGCGCAGGTAGTTCCGCTCTCGGTATTGGGCGACCAACCCTGAGTGGGAACGTATAGACGGAACTTGTCCCCCTCGCAGGCAACAAGCTGATAGCCGTCGGGAGCGTCGCTCTCTTCCGAGCAGGAAACCAGCGCAAAGGAAGCAACTAACATACAGGTTAATAATATTAACGAAATAATTTTTTTCATTTTTTTGTTTCTCCGTTTTGAGATTTATTATTGCTTCAGCATCTCCTCGGCTGCCGAAAGAATACCAATCTTTCCGCTCTCATAGGTAAGTCCGCCTTGGAAGAATACGGTGTAAGGGGGACGCATAGGTCCGTCGGCAGAAAGCTCGATGGATGCGCCCTGCACGAAGGCTCCCGCCGCCATAATTACCTCGTCGGTGTAACCCGGCATAGCCCAAGGCTCGGGAGTAACGAAGGAATCCACGGGCGAACCCTTCTGTATTCCGCGGCAGAATGCGCAGAGCAGCTCGGGCTGACCTGTAATAACTGTCTGAATAATGTCGGAACGCACCTCGTCCCACTTGGGAGCGACGTTGTATCCCATCTCACCGAAGACATACGCCGCAAGGTGCGCGGTCTTAAGCGCCTGCGCGGTGGTGTGGGGCGCGTAGAAAAGCCCTTTATACATATTCTTAGTCTGACCGACCGTCGCGCCTACCTCAAGACCGCAACCGACGCTTGTCAGTCTGTAAGATGCAAGCTCAACGGCGCGTGCAGTACCCGCTATGTAGCCGCCTGTCTCTGCCATACCGCCGCCGGGGTTCTTTATAAGCGAGCCGATTATCATATCCGCGCCAACGTGGGTGGGCTCTATCGTCTCGGTAAACTCGCCGTAGCAGTTGTCTACCACAACGTAGGTTTCGGGAGAGATCGACTTGACGAATCTGACCGCCTCGCCTATCTCGGCAACGGAAAGCGTCTTTCTGTTAAGATAGCCCTTGGAGCGCTGAATGAAAATGACCTTGACGGGTCTGCCGTCTGACATTTCGCTTTTCAAGGTCTCGCCGATGGCGTCGAAGTCGAAATTGCCGTCCTCGGTAAGCTCTATCTGCTTGTAGCGGACGCCGAAATCGGCAAGCGAGCCGTTGCCCGCCTCTCCTTGTATTCCGATGACCTCCTCAAGGGTATCGTAGGGCTTGCCCGCTATGGAACACATAAGGTCATTCGGACGGAGCAGACCGAAAAGTCCGATAGTCAAAGCCTGTGTGCCGTTGACTATCTGGTGGCGCACGAACGCCGCCTCGGCGCCCATAACGTCCGCCCAGATTCGGTCGAGAACGTCGCGACCTCTGTCGTCGTAGCCGTAGCCGCTCGTGGTATCAAAATTGGTAGCCGCAACTCTATGCTCACGAAATGCGTCCATTACTCTGTTGGTGTTTTCAAACGATATTTCGTCTATTTTTGCAAATATCGGGGCGAGAGCCTTCTCGGCAGACACCGCGATCTCGTTGATTCTCTGTGAAAATTGCATTTTTGTGATCCTTTCGTTTGTTCCAAGGGCTACTCGCCCTTGACCTCGGTCGCTTTTTAGGCAAAAAGCGACACAAAAACCTTTCTCAAAAAATTTACAGGATTGTTATAATTCCCGAACGATCGTTTTGAAACAATTACCCCTATCGGCGAAATCTTTAAAATTATCGAAGCTGGCGCACGCGGGAGAAAGAAGAACTATGTCGCCCTGCTCGGCGATCTCTGCCGCCGCAATTACCGCCTCACCGAAATCGGGGATATGCTTGACTATGAGCTTCTGTTTGTCGTAAAGAGGGCATTTTTCGATCTCGGCAAGGATCTTCGGCGCGGACTCGCCCGTAACTATCGCCGCCTTGGTCTTTTGGCAAATATCAATAGCCAGACCGTCGAAAGGTATGTTTTTGTCCGAGCCGCCGAGGATGATAATGGGAGCCTTGGGAAGCGCCGAAAGCGCCGCCGAAGTCCTCGTAGGACTTGAATCTATAGAGCTGTTATAAAACTTGACTCCGTCCTTCTCTCTGACGAACTCAAGACGATGCTCAACACCGCCAAAGCTTGTAGCTATCTCGCGTATAGTCTCATTAGACACAAATCCGCGTGTGATGGCGATAGCCGCCATATAATTTTCCACGTTATGTCTGCCGGGTATGAGAATATCCGCGGTGTGCAAAATCACTTCTCTGCTCTCGCCGTTATCAAAACAAATAACGCCGCCGTCCTCATAAATAGCGTTGCAGTTTTTCTTGAAGAACGGCACGATGTCGGCGTACGCGTTCTTTTTCGACGAAAAATAGGTCACGGGCAGGTCGCTGTTCTTTGAGATCTCGCGTGTCACATTGTTTTCGGCGTTGGCGACCAGCATCGTAACGCCGTCGTGACGGCAGATGTTGCACTTCGCGGTTATGTACTCGTCCATATCGGTATGCCAATTAAGGTGATTGGGCGTGATGTTGGTGATTATAGCGCGCGAGGGCGACCGTCTCATTGTCTGCAACTGAAAGCTTGAAAGCTCCACTACCGCAACGTCGTTTTCGGTCATTTCAAAGACCAAAGGCAGAAGCGGCGCGCCGATATTGCCGCCGACATAAGCTCTGTGACCGCTCTTGCGCTTTGCCGTATCGAGGAAAAGGTGGGTCAGCGTGGTTGTGGTGGTCTTTCCGTCAGAACCCGTGATACCGAAAATCGGACATGGGCAGATCTCAAAGAAAAGCTCCATTTCGCTGCTCAATGTCGCGCCATTGTCCACCGCCCGTTTTATCTCGGGCAGGTCGTGACGAAATCCCGGTGAGCGGAAGATAAAATCTCCGTTCAACCCTTCAAGATAACCGTCTCCAAGAACAAAACCTACACCTTTATCGGCAAGAGAGCGTGAAAACTCATCTTCAAGTACTTTTTCATTTTTATCATGAACCGTCACACTCGCACCTGTCGAAATCAGCATTTCTGCAAGGGGCTTATTTGAGCGACCAAAGCCCAGCACGTGACATGTTTTATTTTTAAATCTATCAGACAAATATTCCTTGATATCCAAAGCGACCTCCATGGCGCATACTGCGCTATTTTAATTATATAATATTTATTATAAACTTTCAAGAGAATTTAGCACAAAATCTAAAATTTTTTGTAAACAAACCTAAAATCCGACCAATTCGGTCATTTTGCCACTTTTCAAATGCAAAATTTTGTGGTATAATTTAAAGTGAATAAATCTGTTTTATTTCTACGTTTTGAAAGGAATATCATTTCAATGGCAGATAACAAGACTAAATCCTCGCAGCACTATAACGACCAGAGCATACGCGCCCTGAAGGGTGCAGACCGTGTACGTAAGCGCCCCGCAGTCATATTCGGCTCGGACGGACTTGAGGGCTGCGAGCATTCATATTTCGAAATACTTTCCAACTCGGTGGACGAGGCGAGAGAGGGTCACGGCAACGAGATCCTCACCATCCTCCACCCCGATAAGAGCATAACCGTGGACGACCACGGACGCGGAGTACCTCTCGGCTACAACGAAAAGGAGCAGAGATGGAACTGGGATCTTATCTACTGCGAGCTTTACGCGGGCGGTAAATATGATAATAACAACGGAGCGTCGGCTTACGAATACTCTCTCGGACTTAACGGTCTCGGCGCTTGCGCGACCCAGTATTCCTCCGAGTTCATGAACGTCTATTCCTACGACGGAAAGTTTGAGCGTCACATAGCTTTCAAAAAGGGCGAGCCTGTGACGGGTCAGCTTGAAGAGCGAGAGCTTGACAAAAAAGAAAAAAGAACGGGTACCGTCATTCACTGGCGTCCCGACTCCGAGGTCTTTACCGATATAAATATCACTCCCGAGCGTATCAAGGAAATACTTCACCGTCAGGCGGTGGTCAACGCAGGCATTTCATTCCTCTTTCAGTACGTCAACTCCGACGGTGAGAAGATCGAGGAAAAATACCTTTATGAGAACGGAATCTCCGACTATATCAAGGAGATCGTGGGAGAGAGCGCGCAGACCGAGCCTGTCCTCTGGCATCTTGAGACTCAGGGACGCGACCGCGACGACAAGGACGAGTACAAGCTGAAGGCTGACATCTCATTCTGCATATCCAACACCACGAACCGTCTTGAATATTACCACAATTCCAGCTTTCTCGAACACGGCGGCTCTCCCGACAAAGCGGTGAGAAAGGCGTTTACGTTTGCCATTGACAAACATCTTAAATCGTCGGGAAAATATACAAAAAACGAGTCCAACATCACATTTGCTGACGTCGAGGACTGCCTTGTGCTTGTGAGCAATAGCTTCTCCACTATGACGTCCTACGAAAACCAGACCAAAAAGGCTATCACCAACACCTTCATCTACGAGGCGATGAACGATTTTCTCCGCACCAATTTGGAGATTTATTTCATCGAGCATCCCATGGAGGCTGACAAGATAGCAGGTCAGGTGCTTGTCAACAAGCGAAGCCGCGAGTCTGCGGAAAAGGAAAGACTGAACGTCAAAAAGAAGCTGACGGGTACTATCGACATCGCAAACCGCGTGGAAAAATTCGTCAACTGCCGCTCCAAGGACCCCACGCTCCGCGAGCTTTATATCGTTGAGGGTGACTCGGCATTGGGTTCTTGCAAAATGGGACGAGACTCCGAATTTCAGGCGATAATACCTATCAGAGGTAAGACGCTGAACTGTCTCAAAGCCGACTACGACCGTATTTTTAAGAGCGAGATCATTACCGATCTATTGAAGGTCATCGGCTGCGGCGTTGAGATCGAGAGCAAGAAAAAGGGAGATATACTTCCCTTTGACCTCGATTCTCTCCGTTGGTCGAAGATCATTATCTGTACCGATGCTGACGAGGACGGATTCCAGATAAGAACCCTGCTTCTGACCATGTTCTACCGTCTGCTTCCCACGCTCTTAAAGGAAAAGCGAGTATTTATCGCCGAAACTCCCCTTTTCGAGATAACCACCAAGGATAAGACCTATTTCGCCTTTGATGAATTTGAAAAAGCGGACATTCTCAAGGAGCTGGGCAACAAAAAGTATACGCTTCAGCGCTCCAAGGGTCTTGGCGAGAACGACGCGGATATGATGTGGGAGACCACTATGAACCCCGCCACCCGCCGTCTTATTGCCGTCGTGCCTGCCGATCAGGATGAGACCGACCGCATCTTCGACACCCTCCTTGGCGACAATCTCCCCGCGAGAAAGGCGTTCATCGCTGCTCACGGACGAGAGTATATGAAGGATATTGATGCGTAAAATTTATGGGCTGACCTTGCGGTCAGCCCCTTTTGTTTTATTCATTCCATTCTTTCATGTTCTCAAGGATCCAATCGGCGATCTCGTCGACGCCCTCGCCGGTTCTTCCCGACGCAAAGATGACCTTAATATCGGGATTTCTCATCCTCGCGTACTCAACCACCTTTTCGGTGTCAAAATCAAAATACGGCAAAACGTCGATTTTGTTGACAACCAAAAGCTGGCAGGTCTCGTACATAAGCGGATATTTCAAGGGCTTGTCGTGGCCCTCGGGAACAGACAAAATAGTCATATTCTTGCAAGCTCCCGTGTCAAACTCCGCAGGGCAAACGAGATTTCCCACGTTTTCGAGAATAACGAGATCAAATCTCTCGCTTCCGAGAGTATCAAGACCTTGGCGGGTCATATCCGCGTCAAGATGGCACATGCCGCCCGTGTGGATCTGTATGGTCTCGACTCCCGCCGCAAGCATAGTCTCGGCATCCACCGCCGAATCGATGTCGGCTTCCATAATTCCGACCTTTATTTTGTCGCAAAGCCTTTTCGCCAAAGCAAGCAGCATAGTGGTCTTACCCGAGCCGGGAGAGGACATAAGATTGAGAAGAAAGGTCCTCTCACCTTTAAGTCTTTCGCGAAGGCAGTCTGCATCCTTGTCATTGTCCTCAAAGATGCTCTGCTTGACTTCGATTATTTTGATCTCATCCATTATTCTCTTCGTCCTTTTTGTAGATCTCAATGCCGATATTGTACTCGGTCTCGTAATAATCGAGAATATCCTCGCGCATAGGCATGGTCTGCTTGATGGTGATAACGCCAAGCTTGCAGCGGTTCATGCAGATTCCGCAACCGATGCACTTGTCCTGATTGATAACCACCTTTTTATCTTCTCCGATACTGATAGCCTCGGTGGGACATCCGTTCTCACCCTTTACGCAGAGACCGCAGCCCACGCACTTGGTTCTGTTAGGCACTGCAGTCCAGCCCGAGGGATGGAAGCGGATACGCACGCTCTCGTCGGAGCCGCGCGACAATCTCATAGGAGCGCAACAGCAGGGGCAACAGAAGCATATTTCAAGGAATTTATCCATTTCCGAGTCGGGAATTCCCCAAAGAGGCTGCTCAAACTCTATCCATACCGACTGTGCAGGGAGACCCAGAGCCGCCGCTCTTTCAACTCTCTCGCATGCCTCCTCGTATGTAAACTCACGGGCAAGACCGTATTTTACCACCGCGCGGCTGCTCTCGCCAAGGAAAAGACAACCGAGGTCGATGGGGTAATCCTTGCAGATATTTGACTGACGGCAGAGACAGCAATTCATTCCCGCAATAAAGCTGGATTTTTTGAGAGCCGCCTTAAGCATATCCACGGGCAGAGTTACCTTCTCTGCCTTGTCGGAAATATCGACGTTCAAGGGCATAATTACAGTACCCGTGTTTCTCTCAAGCTCCGGGTATATCTTGATAAGCTTCTTAAAGGACTTGGCATTCTTCTCGCTGTCTCTGTAGTGATCGACCTTATTCATCAAGATCCCGTAGAGCTTGCGGGCCAAGGGCCAGCGCTTATCGTTGAGGTGGATGATCTTAGTCAGCAAAAATTTCTTTACGCCGATGCCGTCGGTCTTGTGCTTGTAGCGCTTAAAGCCGATAGTCCAGCGGTGAAATCTCTCCTCATCGAGAAAGAGGACGTTACCCTCCTCGTCGATATTAGTTGCTTGAAGCTTGACTTCTTTAGCTTCGGGTGTCGCGTTCATTTCTTTGTTTTCCATCTGCGAAAATCCTTTTCAAATATATATTTGGGATCGACTCGAAGAGCTAAACTTTTCCGTCCTTTGAATCTGTCAATATCCTATCTCTTTTATAACCAGTCCTCTACCCGAGACAATGTATATCTTCAGCTCCGAGCCTTCGAATCTCGTCTTGCCGTCGATAGCCACGGGATAGAGCTTGTGGAGATAATCCGGTACGAATCCCGAGTCCTCGCCCACGTCAAGCGTTATAAATCTTATGCGCTCAACGCCGTTTTTCTCGGCGATCTCATTCACCGTTTTTACGGCGTAGCTAATAACTCCAAGCTCGTGCATCTCTATCCTCTCTTTTGCCGTTTTCTTTTTCTATCAAGCTATTGACAAATTACGATTACTTGTATATAATTATATATGACCATTTTAATTTTGTCAACACAAAAAACAAATTTTGCAGGACACTGCCGCCCCAAGCCTTTCGGTAATGGGTGATCGTTTAAAGAAAGATTTTTATGGATAATGTATTTAACAAAAATTGCACTCTTCCCGAGTTCGTCGGAACGACGGTCCTTGATACCGTAGGGTTGGTCATCCCCGGAATAGACCCCTCCCTGCGCGAGGAAATGGGACTTCCCGACGATATAAAGGCTCTCGGTCTTATAAGCTCGCGTACCGGTGCGGCAGGACAGCTCTGCGCCGTTGATGAGGCTGTGAAAAACACCAATACAACTCTCGTTTCGGCAGAGCTTCCCAGAGACACTAAGGGCTGGGGCGGACACGGAAACTATATAGTAGTGGGCAGTCGTGACGTAAGCGACGCGAGACGCGCCGTAGAGATCGCACTTGAACTGACAAAGCGTAACGCGGGAGAAGTTTACATAAACTCGGCAGGACACCTTGAATTTGCTTATTCCGCAAGTGCGGGAGCTGTTCTTGCCAAGGTGTTTGATATTCCTGTGGGTCAAGCCTTCGGATTTATGGCAGGCTCGCCTGCGGCGATCGGTCTTGTTATGGCTGATGCCTCCGTCAAGAGCGCCAACATCACTATAACGAGATACATGACCCCCGATGTAGGCACAAGCCATTCCAACGAGGTCATTATAGCCTTTACGGGTGACACATCAGCAGTCAAGAATGCGGTGCTTCGCGGCAGAGAGATCGGTCTTGAGCTGATAACCACAATGGGAGAGTACCCCAAGGGACCGTCAAAGCCATATTTGCAATAATAACAAAAAAGCTTGGATCTTGAGTCCCGTAAGGGTCAAGATCCAAGCCTTTTTATACAATTTACATTTGATCTTCAATTCTTACACGCCTAATTTAGAAAACACCTTGAAAATATCTCCCGCGCCCATGACGATGACCGTATCGTCCTGTCTCGCGGTCTTTTTTATTATCTCGGCAACAGAATCGAGGTCTCCGCCGTAGATTGCCTTTTCACCAACAGTGACGGCAAGCTTTTCCGACGAAATACCGTAAATATTCTCCTCCCTCGCGGCGTAGATTTCGGTCAGAATGACCTTATCGGCTTCCGCAAAGGCATCGACAAACTGCTCGGCAAGCGCAGCGGTTCGGCTAAAGGTATGAGGCTGGAAGACGCATATAAGTCTGCCGCGACAGACCTTTTTCGCGCCCGCAAGGGTTGCCGCCACCTCGGTGGGATGATGACCGTAATCGTCGTAAACAACAGCGCCGTTCACTTCGCCCTTATATTCCATTCTGCGCCCCGCGCCCTTGAAATTTGTAAGTCCCTTTACGATAGTCTCCGCGGATATTCCGCAGGCAAGGCTGGCGGCGGTGGCGGCGAGCGCGTTATAAACGCTATGCTTGCCAAAGGACGGCAGAGCGATATGGGCAAAATGCTCACCCTCGATCTCAACATCGAATTCTATGGGGAAGGTGTCAAGGTCGATATTGGTCGCGCGTACAAGAGCCGTCTCGGACAGACCGAAGCTTATCTTTGACGCATCAACTCTGTCGGCGGAAATTACCGTATCGGGGTCGTCGATATTATAGACTACCACTCCGTCCTTGCCCACGAGTGAAGCATACCGTGTAAAGGAATCGCGTATCTGCTCGATGCTCTTGAAATAATCCACGTGTTCGATCTCCTCGTTGAGCAAGACGGCAACGGTGGGGTTGAAATCAAGAAAGCTATCCATATATTCGCAAGCCTCAAAGACGAAATTATCATGCTCGCCAAGGTAATACGCGCCGCCCATAGGAGCGTAGGTCGCGCCCGATACGATAGTGGGGTCGCTCGATTCTCTATTCTCCGCCGCATCGAGAAAGATCTGCGCAAGCATAGAGGTACAGCTGCTCTTTCCGTGCATACCCGCAACGCCCACACGGTTCTTGTACTCGGTCATTATGTAGCCAAGATAGTCGGCGCGTGAGATACAAGGTATTCCCTCTCTCTGCGCTTTTGCGTATTCAGGGGTGTCGGGAGAGACCGCCACGGTATAGACCAGCGCGCCGCAATTCTCCCCAAGATTATCTTCGGCGTGAGAATAAAACATTTTAATTCCCGCCGCCTCAAGCTTATCTGTCAGCGCTGACCTTGCTCTGTCAGAGCCTCTGACCGTAAATCCCGCTCTACATGTCAGCAGAGCCAGCGAGGACATCATTATTCCCCCTGCTCCGAGAAAAAATATGCCCTTATCCGAGCTTGACGACATTATTTCGCGTATCCTCTCGGCTCCGAGATGTGTATTGGGTGTTGCCATAAATTAACTCCTTAAAGATAACTGTATTTAAAAATTGCCGATTTTGACAAAATAAACGAAAAAACTCTGGAAAAAATACCTTTCTTCACAAAAAAAACACTTTTACAGTTTAATAGCCGTCACACAAGGCAATTATAATGTTATTGTAGAAAGTATAAAAAAACAACGGAGGTTTAACACAATGCAGATCACAGACATTAAGATAAGGAAGCTTTTTGAAGAAGGACCCATGAAGGCTATCGTTTCGGTAACCTTTGACGGTCAGCTTGCAGTTCACGACATCAAGGTTATCAACGCACGTGACAAATTTTTCATCGTAATGCCCAGCAGAAAGAACCCCGACGATACCTATCGCGACATAGTACATCCTATCAATTCTCAGTTCAGATCGATGCTTGAACAGTCGGTTCTCGCGGCTTACGAGGAAGCGCTTACCCACGCCGAGGATTTTGCCGCTCCCGAAGAGGAAGCCGCAGAGGTTTGATTGAATCCACAAGGAAGATTCCGCAGAGTCTTCCTTTTTTCTTTTTATCTTTTTACAGATTTCCGTGAGACAGAATAACAGCGCCCTTTCCGTCAAGCTCGATGCACCCGAAGGAAGCGTCATAACCGCCGATGCTGCCGGGATTGAAAAGATAGAGCGGCTTTTTCAGCTTGATACCAAGCTCGTTTTCGTCTCGGTCAAGATACATAGCAAGAGGGTTGTGAGTGTGACCGAAAAGCGCGATGTCAACATCTTTTCCGTCAGCCGCCATCGCTATCCGAGCAAGACCGCTTTTAACGGCGTAGCGGTCGCCGTGGGTCATCATTATTCTCTTGCCGCCGAGAGTCATGACCATCTCATCCTCGGCATTTTCCTTTCCATAAAAGCTAAAGGTATCGCAGTTGCCCGAGACCGCCAGCACGGGAATTTCGCCAAACTCACAGTATGAAAGGTCACGAAGCCCATCGCCAAGAAAAACTATGGCATCGGGTCTTTTTATTTGCCTTGAAAGAGCCTCAAGCATATTTGAGCCTCTGCCGTGCGAATCCGAAAAAACGAGAATATTCATCATCTGCCGCCTTGTAACATTCTGCCGACAAAAGTCGGCGCACATTAATATTATAGCAAAATCTTCCGCTTTTGTCTATATGATTTTTATATTTTTCATATTTTCGTAACAACACCAATTAAAGCTAATATCCGCACGTTTTTGGAGTTTTAACATAAACTGTATTGAAAACACAAGAGCGGTCTTAGCGGTCGCTCAAGAAAGGAGTTTTTATGATGCTTGATAAAAGAGCGGTTGATATGCTGCTCACACTTGACGACGCAAGACTTTCTTTGGTCATAAAAAAGCTTATAGCCGACGCGGGAGTTGACCCTTCAACCGTCAAATTCGGTGAAAAGGAGCTTGCGGGCATCCGCGCGGCTCTCTCGACCGCCACCGACGGCGATCTCGCGCGTGCCGGCGAGCTGATAGAAAGCTACAAGAACGGCAAGCGGTCTCAATGATCGGGGGACGATATGGCAGATAACGAAAACAACAGCGCGAAAAGGTCTCCGCCCATAGGCAGCGATTACCTTGCCGAGATCATCAAAAGCATATCGGCTCAGCCCGTCGCCAACACCCCAAAGCAAGAGGATGCTCCAAGGGAGACCGCCGCTCCCGCCTCGGCAACACCCGACATCCTCTCATCTCTTTTGTCAAATCCCGAGCTTCTCGCAAAGCTTCCTACCATAATATCCACGGTGAAGCCTATAATGGAGATGCTCTCCTCCACTGCCGCAAGCGGCGGAGCGACCTCTGCGCCATCCTCTGTTCCCACCTTTTCACCGTCTCCATCTGCATCTCCGTCTGACGGTGACGGCACCGTTCCTGCATCGGCGTCTCACCACCACCGCCGAGGCGACGACCGCCGCGCCGCCCTTCTTTGCGCTCTGAAGCCTTATCTAAGCTCGGACCGCCGTCAGGCAATAGACTACATCATCAAGCTTGATCGTTTAGGTGACGTGCTTAAGACCCTTTAGAGCAAGGAGAACGGCGCGAATATCACTTCATTCTTAAAGGTCAATAAGCCTTTTCACACTCGAATTTTGCCGATAGGCAAAATTCACAGATCGTATTTATGCCGTCACTTGGCGGCGGAATGGAGAATTGTATGTACGTAAGACCGCCTGCCGAAAGCAGAGGCAGGGTAAAAATACCCGAAAATTATAGCGGTCACGCCTTTCGTGACCAAAGTCCCTTTGGGGATATGCCCCCTCCCACTCACATAGACGCTCCCCCCCGGCGGGACAGGTCAGAGGGGCAAGCAACCGACGAGCGTCAGCCTTATCAAAGCGTTCCGCATCTGCCACAAGATGACCGAGAGGATTCGGGTAGCGGCATCTCTCCCGACATCACGCACGAGTCGGCTCGTCCTCATGAGATAGACGGCGAGCGCTCTCGCGATTCGGAGTCCGAAGCCTCCCACAAGGGCGCGGAAAGGGTTCAAAAGGCTTCTATCTTCTCCTCTCTGCTACCATCTTCGACGTCGGGTGCCAGGCATTTCCCGTTTGGTCACGGAATCGGAAGCGAGGAGATCCTGATACTTGCAATAATGCTTTTAGTCTACCTTTCGGGCGACGGCGACGAATGTGACAACGAGCTGCTTTTGCTTTTGGGATTTTTGCTTTTTGCGGGGTAATTCGGCTAAACCGATCTCAACGTGCCACGCAAGCTACCATATAAAAAAAGCTTTTGTTTAACGCATCCACATTAAACAAAAGCATTTTTCACAAATAACGCTATCAGATCACCAAAAACGGCACGTTTTGAAGCGATTCGAGAGAATCGGGAGACGCATCGTCGGATATGCGGTTAGATTCGCGGAGAGCGTCAAGAGACGCGCCGTATCTTTTTGCCACGCTCCAAAGGGTGTCTTCATCCGAGGGATAACAAACAACGAATTCTCCTCTCGAAGCGCTTATCTCATCCCCAAACGCCGCGCCCGAAAGTATCCTTTCGGCACTGTCAGAGATCGCCATGCCGATAACGCCTATCTCAGCATCGATGCCAACGCGCTCGCCGTCAGCTCTCGCCCTTGCCGAGATGATCTCGCACTCGCAATTCGCCCGTGAAAAGTCACCGCTTGCCGACGTTCTGTAGCTGAAAGGCAGCTCGGCTTCGCTGATGCCGTATTCTCCGTCCTTTTCGGTGAGCAAGGCAAATTTAGCCTTTCCGCTTATCGCGCATTTTCCGCCATCAAGGGTATATTCCTCTACCGTAGCCGTTCCCGACGCGTCTATCACACGAGCGCCGGGTGCTAATCCCGACTCCTCAAGGGAGAGCGAATCGCTGAGCGTAAAGTTTCCGCCAAAGCAGACTGCGGCGCGGGGAACGGTGACCGTCTTATATCCGTTCTCGCTTCTGCGTGAGACCGAATACACGTCCTTGACGTATTCCACGTCCTCCGAATGAGCCGCCTGAGCCTCAATAATGACCCCCGACTCGATGCCGATGCGTCCCTCGTCCACCGTTACGTTAAGCTCGCAAACGCTGCCCTTCGCCGATGCGCTGTCTCCCGTGTTCACGCCCTCCACGGCAACTGTCTGGGACAGAGGCATCTTGCGGATCGCGGTATAGGGGGTTCCGTCCTCCTCTCGGCAGAGCAGAAGCTTGACGTAGAGGTCTCCGCGGCACACGATAGCGTCACGAGTGGATGTCACCTCGCTCATAAGCACTCTGCCCTCTGCCGAGATCACCCGAAGCTCACCGTCGCGGCTGTCGCATATCATCTCGTCCGACACTCTCAAAAGCTCGCCCGCGCCACGCAGACACTCGGTGGCAGATACCCTTCCGCGCAAGACCTGCAAGCCGTCCTCACCGTGGGTGTATCCGTCCTCAAGAGGCATTTCGCCAAAGATCTGTATACGGCTCTTAAGGCGGCATTTGATACTCAGCTTTCTCGGAGCAGTTACTCTGCCGCTTATCATATCGGGCTGGATCGCCGCCGAACCGCCAAGCGATTGAAGATATCCGTCGCTCTCGCCCATGTCGGCGTCAAGAGGCATATCTATCTTATACTCCGCGGTAAGCGGCGCGCAGTACGGAGCGTTGTCGCTGCCTATGTAAAGCACATAATAGTCGATATTCCCCGCGAACTCCGCCTGTCGGTCGCCTATGTACTTTGACGGTGGCAATACCGATGCGCTTACTCTTAAAAGCCGCTTGATCTCAGGCTGATAATCGGGCAGAACGAAATCTCCCGACAGCTCCGTGGTAACCGTTTTATCCGAGATCGGGATCTGCAAGCGCGCCGACGCGCTTCCCTTTGCGTATTTATCCATATTTTATTCCTCCGCATAAATTTTTCACTAAACCTTATGCGGTGCTCGGCGGATTTATTACCGTTCTGATCTCTTTGGGTCTTACTTACATGAAATTCGCCGAAAAAACGATTAAAGATCATCTACGGAGGTAGAATAATGATAGTATATAAAGAATACAACCGCGCCCGCGCCGTTGAATACGCCAGACGGTGGGCGCTCTCGCGCAATCCGCTTTTCACAAATTTTGCGGGACGCGGAGGAGACTGTACAAGTTTTGTTTCCCAAAGCATCTACGCAGGCACCTGCCAGATGAATTTCACTCCCGACTTCGGCTGGTATTACATAAACGAGAACAACCGCGCGCCCGCATGGAGCAGCGTTGAATTTTTCTACGATTTTATTACGGGAAGTCCTGCCTTCGCAAGCAAAAACGGCGGCATCGGTCCCTTTGGCATCGAGGTGGACGCTCTCGGCGTTTACGAGGGCGATGTAGTTCAGCTCGCCGACGAATCGGGAGATTTTTACCACACTCTACTCATAACAGGCTTCTCCGAGGGTCAGACCTTGGTCAGCGCGCACACCAACGACGCACTCGACCGTCCTCTGTCCTCCTACACCTACGCATCCCTCCGCTACATCCATATCGAGGGGGTGAGAATAGAGGTGGCGGACGATAATTGCTTCTTTGATCTTATCGAGGGAGTTTCCCTGAATATTCCCGAAAACGAGCAGGCTTAAATATAAATTATGTAAATAATTATCAATTTTTGCCCCTTTTTGATATCCAAATTATTGACAAGAAGAGATAATTATGTTAAACTTATATTGTGTATGCTTTCCCGAAAGGATGTAAACAAAAAATATGGAAAAAGGCAAATTCAAAAAAACAATTGCTATTGCTGCACTGGTGCTTGCGATCATATTGATCAGCATCACCTATCTCTACGTTCTCAACAACAACGTGCAGGTGTTTGCCATAGCAAAGCAGATAGTTGACATCTTGATGCCGTTTATAATCGGCGCGGTGATCGCTTATCTGCTCAAGGGAACCTGTAATTTCTTTGAGAGATTGCTGCTTAAGGCGATGTCAAAGTCTCAAAAGCTCAGCCCCAGAGCAAAATCAATGATCGCAAACGGCGTGTCGATATTTATCTCCTACGTGATCTGGGCTGCGGCAATATCGCTCCTTCTTGCAATTACCGTTTCACAGGTAATCGCAAGCATTACACTTTTCATCCATGACCTTCAGCACGAATATATCGACGGTGTCGTCGGTTTTGTGACGAAAATAGCAAACCAATATCCCTTCGTAGCCGATCTTTTGGGTGAAAACAATATGGCAGACCTTGGCATTCTGCTTGAAGTCCCTCCCGAGGAAAAGCTGAATAAGATAATTGACATTCTCAGCAACAACAAGCTGATCTCCGAAAGTCTCGGAAACTTTTTGCAAAGCGAGGATTTTGACGCAACGGGTCTCTTTTCCCAGATATTCAGCGGCGCGGTCAACGTCGTAAGCACTATTATCAACACGGTCATAGGACTCGTCATTTCGGTATTCCTCCTGCTTAACAGAAAGGTAATTGCCCGTAAATCCACCCTGCTCCTCCACTGCTTATTCAAGAAGGAAAAGATAGTAAACGCAATAGTCGAGGAAGCAAAATTCGCAGACAAGATGTTCGGCGGATTTCTTGAAGGAAAGATAATCGACTCCACTATTGTAGGTCTGGTCTATTATATCGTTCTCGAGCTTATAGGTGTTCCCTATGCCCCTCTGGTTGCCGTTATATGCGGTGTGACCAATATCATCCCGATCTTCGGTCCCTTTATCGGAGCTATTCCGTCGGGTGTTATCATTCTGGCGGCGGACTACACAAAGGTCATTCCCTTTGTTATCTTCGTATTTATCTGTCAGTTTATCGACGGATATATAATCGACCCTCACATCGTGGGCGGAAATATCAAGCTCCCCTCTGTATGGGTAATATTTGCGGTAATTCTGTTCGGTGGTCTATGGGGCTTTCCCGGTCTTTTGGTCGGTGTTCCCACATTTGCCATCATATACGACATAATCGGAAAGATCTGCGCGTATATGCTTAAGAAAAACGGCAAATACAATCTGCTCGTTCAGTTTCGAAAGGAGCAGAAGGAGTTAGACACGCAGAAAAAGAGTAAGGGTAAGAAAAAAGGCAAGGAAAAAGCCGCAGACGTCGCAGAAACATCCGACGAGATCTCAGCAGACGAGCTTGACGTTATCGCCGAGACCGTTGCGGAAAGCGTTGCGGATATGGTAGCAGACTCTATCGTTGACGCGGTTGCCGAAAGCGTTGCCGAAGCTATTGCGGTAGCAGTTGCCGAGAATATGCCCGAAACGATGGACAAATCAGTTGCAGATTCTGTTGCCGAGACTGTCACCGAAAAGGTCGCTGATTCTGTTAACGAGAAGGTGGTTGAAGCTCTCACCGCCTCAAAGACCGAGGATGACCACGAGAAAAAAACGGAAGAATAACATCATTTAAAATTAAAAGCACGCCGCACGGCGTGCTTTTTTGTGTAATTTTGCACAAAAAGCGCATTTATTTTTATTGTTTTTTGTATATGGAGAGGTAAAATAATTATTGACAAACCTTCCCTGTTGTGATATAATATTTGGGTAAGCGAAAATTTGACCCGCTAGCTCAGACGGTAGAGCACTTGACTTTTAATCAAGGGGTCCGGAGTTCGAATCTCCGGCGGGTCACCAAAAAAGGTCATAGGCAAATGCCTATGACCTTTTTTGCTTATCTACTTCACCCTCGAACTCCGTCAATGCGAAGCAGTGACGGCTTGCGGTAGATAGAGAAAAAGTTAAGATAAGCTTTGCCGCAAACGAAAGTTCAAAGTCTCCGGCGGCTTTTGCCTATGGTTCTTTTTGCTAATCTGCTTCACTCTCGAACTCCGTCAAAGCATAGCTTTCTTTATTTTATCGGCAAGCTGGGAAATATTCTCCTCCATTACGGTAGGCAGAGACATATCCTTTCGCTCGTCACCGTTATCCCCTCCGCCAAGTATCTCGGCTCTGACCGCCTTCACGATAAATTTGTTTATCCCTTTAAACCTGCTTGGGTCAAGAGAGCCGCCGAGGCAGGTCACGTCGATCGCACACCGACGCATATCCTCGGGAATACACTTTTCGGCATACTCGTCAAAGCAATCCACAAAGCCGCAGCAGATATAGTACGCAGTCTTACGCGCCTTCAGCTCGTCTCTGTGCTTTTTTATGTAATTTTTCGCGCTCTTTGCCGCTTTGCCCATCATTATCGGAAAGCCAAGCACCACTGCGTCGAAATCCGACAGAGACGGTTCATTTTTTCCTATCTCAAAAAGCTCGACCTCATGGTTTTTCAATTCTTTTGCCAAAAGCGAGGCGCACTCAAGTGTCGTGCCTCCAATCGTGGCGTATACGATCGCAATCTTCAATTCTTTATTCCTTCGCGTGAAATTTTTTTATTTACTCAATTATACCCCACCCATATCGGCAAGTCAAGAGAAAAATTTGCCTAAAGCGTGAATTTTTATTGAAAAATCGGCTGAAATATGATATACTTATATTAATATTATTGATTTTACGAAAGTGAGCGGCAAAAATGAGTGAAAAGTCCGAAATTTTCGAAAAAATAGACAGGCTGCGTCGGGAGCTGACCCATCACGCAAAGCTTTATTACGTCTACGATGCCCCCGAGATCTCTGACTACGATTACGATATAATGTTCGCCGAGTTGAAGCGACTTGAAGCCGAAAACCCTGAGTTTTTCGACCCCGCAAGTCCCACGCAGAGAGTTGGCGGCAAGCCTCTCGACAAATTCAACAAGGTGACCCACACGGCAAGAATGGACTCACTTGCCGACGTCTTTTCCTTTGACGAGCTTCGTGATTTCATCGAGGGTGTTAAAAAGACCGCTCCGCAGGTGGTCTGGTCTGTTGAACCCAAGATCGACGGCTTGTCCGTATCCTTGAAATATGAAAAGGGAGTTTTCGTTCAGGGCGCGACGCGCGGCGACGGAGTTACTGGCGAGGATGTGACGAATAATCTTCGCACGGTCTTCTCTATCCCCATGACCCTGCCCGAACCCCTTGACCTTACCGTCCGAGGCGAGGTCTATATGCCGCGCTCGGTCTTTGAACGCATCAACGCAAAGCGCGAGAGCGAGGGAAAGGCGCTTATGGCTAACCCCCGAAACGCGGCGGCAGGCTCGCTCCGTCAGCTTGACCCCGAAGTAACCGCAAAGCGCGGACTTGACATATTCGTGTTTAATTTTCAAGAGGGCGATCTTTATCTTGACGGACACGCCCCCGCAAGCCACACCGAAACTCTTGACCGTCTCGAAGCTTTGGGATTCTCCGTCGTAAAAATGCGCGCGCAGACCGATGACACCGAGGCAATAATTGCCCACATTAATAGCATCGGAGCGGCGAGAGAGGGTCTTCCCTACGACATCGACGGCGTAGTCATAAAGGCAGATCTGCTCTCCGATCGCCGCATAATCGGTGAGGGTACAAGCACCCCCAAGTGGGCGGCGGCGTACAAGTTCCCGCCTGAGGAAAAGCAGACAAAGCTTGAGGATATAACTATAAACGTAGGACGCACGGGAGTATTGACCCCCACCGCCGTCCTCTCCCCCGTCCGTCTCGCAGGCACAACGGTCAGCCGCGCAAGCCTTCATAATCTCGACTTTATCCGTCAGCGCGGCATTATGCTAGGCGACGTAGTTACCGTCAGAAAGGCGGGCGATATCATCCCCGAGGTAGTCTGCGCCCATCCGGACAAGAGAGACGGCAACGAGCGCGAGTTTTCGATGCCCGAATACTGCCCCTCTTGCGGCGAGCCGGTCTATTACGACCCCGATGAGGCGGCGGCGGTTAGATGCACCAATCTATCATGCCCCGCTCAGCTCTCGCGCGGCATTGAGCATTTCGCGTCCAAGGGAGCTATGAACATCGACGGCTTAGGTCCCCAGATAATTGATCTGCTTATCGAAAACGACCTAATTGCAAGCTCCGCCGATCTTTACACTCTCCGCGCCGAGGATGTGCAGAATCTTGAGCGCATGGGCGAAAAATCGGCTCAAAATCTTATAAACGCAATAGAAAGCTCCAAGAGTGCGGGACTTGAAAGATTGCTCTGCGCCTTAGGCATCCCCAATGTAGGAGAGGTTGCCGCGGAAGCGCTCGCAAAGAAATTCCGAACCCTTGAAGCCTGTATGTCCGCAACTGTGGACGAACTTACGGCTATTGACGATTTCGGTGAAATAACCGCTCGTAGCGTGGTCAATTTCTTCGCTCACGAGAGCAACGTTGAGCTTTGTCACAAGCTCGTGGCGGCAGGACTTCTGACAGAGGCGGTCAAGGAGGCGGCGTCCGACAAATTTGCAGGACTGACCTTCGTGCTGACAGGCACTCTACCTACCATGTCACGCGACGAGGCAAGCGAGCTTATCAAAGCTCAGGGCGGCAAGGTGTCGGGTTCGGTATCTAAAAAGACAAGCTACGTTGTAGCAGGCGAGGCGGCAGGAAGCAAGCTGACCAAGGCTCAATCCCTCGGTGTTAAGATCATCGACGAGGATGAATTAAAGAAGATGCTTGGAGAATAATTGACGGTTTCAAGCCAAACCCGTAAACTCCACTATTCCGTTATAAATTCCTCTCGCAAAAAGTCCGGGGTTATCTCTCATGACTGCCGCTTCACCGGGATTTGAAATGAATCCTATCTCAACCAACGTCGCAGGCATATTCGTCTTTTTGAGGACGTACAAGCCGGGACGAACGAACATTCCCCTCTTTGGAAATCCCGTGGCATCAACGAGATCATTGACTATATCATCGCCAAGTCTGAACGCGCTCGAGTCTCTTGAATAAGCGTAGGCTTCAACGCCGCGCGCCGACGGATCGGTTGAGCCGTTGGTATGTATGCTGATGAAATAATCGGCTCCCCATGCGTTGGCGTCAGCAACACGAGCGCGCAGACTTCCCGCATTGGACGAGCCTAAAACCTCGTTTGGCGAGTTGCGTGACAGTCTGACCTCGTAGTTTCCGCTTCTCCGTAATAGCTCCGCAAGCGCCTGCCCCACCTCGTAGGTCACGTCCTGCTCGCGAAGTCCGTTCCCTTCGGCACCCGTGTTAAAGCCCGACGGATTATGTCCCTGATCGATATATATTCTCGGCATAAAATATCCCCTCTCTTTCGTTTTCTATAACTATTTTATGCCAACAAAACCTAAACCGTTAAAACCTTTAAAGAAAGGCTATAAAAATGAACGAAAAACAGATAGACCTTGACCTCGGCGTCGAGATCTCCCCCGAAAAAAATAAAGTTGTAGGCGGCACGCTCTATCTCGTCGCCACCCCCGTTGGCAATCTTGCCGACATCTCGGCTCGTGCCGTCAAGGTGCTTCGCGAGGTCGATTTCGTTGCCGCCGAGGACACCCGAAACTCTATGCGTCTGCTCTCCTATCTCGGCATACAGAAGCCTATGGTCTCCTATTTTGAGCATAACAAGCGCACCCACGGCGATATGATCTGCGACCGACTTGCGGCAGGCGAATCCTGCGCCCTCGTCACCGACGCAGGCACTCCCGCCATCAGTGATCCCGGCGAGGACATAGTTGCTCTTTGCGCCGCTCGCAAAATTCCCGTCACAAGTATTCCCGGCGCTTGCGCGGCTATTCTGGCGCTTACGCTATCGGGACTTCCCACGGGAAGATTTTGCTTTGAGGGTTTTCTGTCAGCCGACAAAAAGGAACGCAGATCTCGCCTTGAAGAATTGAAACGAGATGATCGCACTACGATCTTCCACGAAGCACCCCACAAGCTGAAAGCTACTCTTGCGGATATGCGCGAAATATTCGGCGCGGATCGTAAGATCTCCCTTTGCCGCGAGCTAACAAAGCTCAATGAGGACATTCACCGCACGACACTTGCGGGAGCCGTCGAATATTACGACGAAAATGCCCCCCGCGGCGAATACGTTCTTGTGGTCGAGGGTGCGCCCGAGAAAGATGTTGACGCTCCTAAAAATGACCTCTGTTCCCTTTCTGTAGAAGATCACGTCAATCATTACATAAACGCGGGAATGAGCAAAAAGGACGCAATTAAAGCCGCCGCGCGTGATCGCGGCGTTCCGAAGAACGACATTTACATGTATTTTGTTAAGGATTAGAAAATTTGAAAAAGGGGAAGGCTTTTTAAAAAGTTTTTCCCTTTTCACTTTCATTCCTTTTCAAAACCTTTTAAGAATAATGACCGCAAAGGCGACAAAATCCGCTTGCACAACAGAAAAATCAAAAAAATCCATTGATTTACGGTGCTTTTTTTGCAATTTTGACAAAGGTAAAAAAAAGTAAAAAATTTTTCGAAAAGGTGTTGACAAACCGATTTTGTTGTGGTATAATATCAAAGTCGCCAAGATAAGCGATAGTCGATCGACTTAATATGCTGGTGTGGCTCAATGGCAGAGCAGCTGATTTGTAATCAGCAGGTTGATGGTTCGACTCCGTTCACCAGCTCCAATATGGGGGATTTCCCGAGCGGCCAAAGGGGGCAGACTGTAAATCTGTTGTCACTGACTTCGGTGGTCCGAATCCACCATCCCCCACCAAAAAAGAGGATAGGCATTTCGCCTATCCT
>JAZNII010000072.1:0-4440 GCA_045577415.1 Eubacteriales bacterium | reverse complement strand
CGACTTGATAGGTGAGATACCCTTCCTCGTAAAGCTTTTGTATTATCTCAAGGCTCTCCGCCATAGACATCTTATATTTCTTTCCAAGCACGTTCTGTAGCTTGGACAGCGAATAGAGCTTACCGGGCGCGATGATATCCTTTTTACTTTTGGCGTTGCTGACGTATGCCTCACAGGCATTGTACTCCTCACAGGTCTTCTCTGCCTTGGCGTACTCGTCAGAGGAAAATCTCAGCTTTGAATTCAGCTCGACCTTGCAGCCGTTCGTTTCCTCGGCGCTGCTTATCGAGTAGTACTTCTCGGGAACAAAATTCTTTATCGCCATATCCCTGTCGTATATGGCCTTTACTATCGGAACTATTACCCTTCCCACCCGCAAAAGTGTTCCGCATCTGAGGGTCGCGTACCTTGTGAGATTTACTCCGTACAGCCAGTCTATGTATGTCCTCGCAAACCCTTCGTTCGCAAGGTGGTCATACTCCGCGTCGTCCTTCATATCAAGAAGCGCCGCCGCAACCGTTTGCGGGGTCTGGTCGGGAAGCCACAGCCTCTTTATCGGCTTTGGAGTATGCAGTGCGTTTTCAATGCACAGCCTAACTATTATCTCTCCCTCTCGGTCGGCGTCCCCCGCGTTCACTATCTCGGTAACGTCCTCTCGGTTGCAAAGCGCCTCAAGCACTCTGAATTGCTTAAGCACGCCCGCGTCGGGCTTACCCTCCGAGTCGTTTCTGAGTACGAACTTAAACCTTTCGGGAAAGCAGGGCAGATTATCCATCGTCCAGCGCGCCTTTCCTTGCGCCTCGCCGCCGTACGCCTCGATATCCGCCAAGGAGAACAGGTGACCGAACGCCCACGATATGATATATCCCGAGCCTTCAAGATAACCGTCGCGCCTTGACATATTCCCGATACCCGCGGCAATGTTTCTGCCAAGACTCGGCTTTTCGGCTATTATCAGAACCATATTCCCCTCCTAAAATAATGGGCAGTTCCATAGAGATGAAACTGCCCTTATGTTGTATTATCAATTAGAGATATTTCTTCACAGTGTCAGAAGCATCTTCAGCAGCCATAGAAGCGGTCATAACAACGTTTACACCGATCTTCTCAGCTATCTCAGCTATTTCCTCTATGAACTTATCGAACGCAGCAAAGTCGTCGTTGCAGATCTTGAGCGAAGAATCTATAAACAGATCTGTAACGTCGTGGTTACTTGCAAGTATACCCGCAACGAAGCCGTAGAGCGACTGAGCATCATCAACAAAGTACTCTTTTACGTCTATAAGTCTTGCGCGATACTTGACGTCAAAACGAAGCTTTACTCCTTTTTCTATACATACAACGTCACCGCTGGATTTTTCAACGGCCTCGTTTACCAAATTGATAAGTGCCTTGGTTTTGCCTGTTCCTTTAACACCGATAATTAACTTTAACATTCCGGACCTCCAACATAAATATTGAACATTTTTTATGCCCACCTACATTATACAACAAGTAGGTAT
The DNA here is from genome assembly GCA_045577415.1 of Eubacteriales bacterium. Lineage (GTDB taxonomy): Bacteria > Bacillota > Clostridia > Oscillospirales > CAG-272 > SVTX01. Next base: position 2,938 of record JAZNII010000072.1, on the reverse strand, counting down.
TTTTTTCAAGAGTAATTTCAAGATTTTTTTAATTATTTTAATCTTGCCTCAAGCTCTGCCTTCTGAGCCTCGTATCCGGGCTTGCCGAGAAGCGCGAACATATTCTTCTTGTAAGCCTCAACACCGGGCTGATTGAAGGGATTTACGCCGAGGACGTATCCCGAAACTCCGCAAGCAAACTCGAAGAAGTAGAGCAGATATCCCATAGAATAAGCGCTTCTGTCCTCAAGCTCAAGGAGCATATTGGGTGTTCCGCCGTCGATGTGAGCGAGGATAGTTCCCTTCATCGCGGTCTTGTTGACCTCGTCAAGCTCAACGCCCGCAAGGAAGTTAAGTCCGTCAACGTTAGCCTCGTCGTAGGGGATCGGGAAATCGACCTCTCTGCTCTTTACGGAGATAACAGTTTCAAAGAGATTTCTCTTTCCGTCCTGAATGAACTGTCCGAGAGAGTGAAGGTCTGTAGAGAAGATGACCGATGCGGGGAAAAGTCCCTTTTTGTCCTTACCCTCGCTCTCGCCGTAAAGCTGCTTCCACCACTCGTTGAGCATCTTTGCGTAGTTCTCGTAACCTACGAGAATTTCGGTAACTTTACCTTTGCGGTAAAGGATATTTCTGATAGCGGCGTACTTGTACGCGTCGTTCTTCTCGATGTCCTCGTCGGAGTATGCCAGACGAGCGGCATTAGCGCCCTGCATAAGAGCGTCGATATCGATGCCCGCAACCGCGATGGGGAGAAGTCCTACTGCGGTGAGTACCGAGAAACGGCCTCCAACATCATCGGGAACGACAAAGGTCTCGTAACCCGCCTCGGTGGAGAAGCTCTTAAGAGTTCCACGCGCCTTGTCGGTGGTGACGAAAATTCTTTCTCTTGCGCCGTCCTTGCCGTACTTGTTTTCAAGCATCTCACGGAATACTCTGAAAGCAACGGCAGGCTCGGTGGTGGTACCCGACTTGGAAATTACGTTGATGCAGACGTCACGGCCCTCGCAAAGCTCTACGATCTCAGCAAGAGAGACGGCACTTATGTCACATCCCGCGAAATAGATGTCTGGAGTGGACTTTTTAAGATTGTTGTAGTTAGACGATTTCAAGAACTCGATAACCGCTCTTGCTCCCAGATAGGAACCACCGATACCGATGACTACGAAAACATCGCAATTCTTCTGAATTTTAGCAGTTGCCGCCTTGATTCTGGCAAACTCCTCCTTGTCGTAATTCTCGGGAAGATCTACCCAACCGAGAAAGTCGTTGCCCGCGCCGCTTTTCTCTGTTAGCAGCTTGTGAGCCGCGCTGACCGCAGGCTGAATATTCTTATATTCATGCTCCGCAATAAAATTTGACAAATACTTGTCGCTAAGCTTAATCGACATTTTAACCTCCGAAAGGCGATCGCAAGGCGTAAAGGCAGAAGCTCCTCTGATCTACTCCGATCCCCTAAAAAAATATTTTTTACAATTTAAGTATAACATAATTTTTGCCGTTTTGCAATAGCTTTTTAAGGTTTTTCAGGGATTTTTACGCGTTTTTTCTTATCTTAAAAGGAACTTTCCCAGCATTCGCCACCAAACGTCGGCAAAACCCATCTTTTTTACGTCGGCAGCCGATACGATAGGTATTCTGCCCACCTCGTTGCCGTCAAGTGTGAAAATCACGTTGCCAATCTCGTCACCCTGCTTCAATGGAGCAGTTACATACTCGGGCAGCTCAATCTTATATTGAATTTTTCCAACGCTTGCCTTCTCGGTCACAAAAGAAAAAGGCTCGTATTCGAGCTTGACCAGGTCCTCAACTCCTCCCATGATCTTTATGGGATCAAGCTCTTTCGGAGTATGCTCAAACACTCCGTAATTCGCAAATCCCCAATCAAGAAGTGAGGTAGCCGCCTGATTTCTCACGTCTCTTGTCTCGGCACCCATAATAACGCAGATCAACGACACGCCGTCACGCTCGGCGGTCGCGGAGATGCAAAAGCCTGCCTTGCTGGTGGAGCCTGTCTTAAGTCCGGTACATCCCTTGTAAAAACGCACGAGACGGTTGGTGTTGGTAAGACCGAAAAGTCCGTTTCTTACGGTGTCCATCCAGATCGAGCTGTATTCAAGGATCTTTTTGTGCTTTATAAGCTCTGCCGACATGATTGCAATATCACGCGCGCTGGTCAGATGGCTTTCTGCGGTGTCGTCAAGACCGTTGGTGTTTTCAAAGACGGTATTCTTCATTCCAAGCTCTGCCGCGCGGTCGTTCATCGCCTTGACGAAGGCTTCCTCACTGCCCGACACAAACTCGGCGAGAGCGCAGGCGGCGTCATTTGCCGAGGCTATGACCACGCTTTTCAGCATATCCTCAACGCTCATCTGCTCGCCGACTTCAAGATAAATTTGCGAGCCGCCCATGCTTGCGGCTCTCTCGCTGGTGGATACCATATCGTCAAGCTTGATTTTGCCGTCCTCAACAGCCTCCATAACCAAAAGCAGGGTCATTACCTTTGTGACCGACGCAGGGGGCAGAGCTTCGTCGGCGTTCTGCTCGTAAATCACGCGTCCCGTGGAGGCTTCCATCAATATCGCGCTTTTGCATTTAAGCTGAAGAATGTCTTTTATCGGCTCATAGGTGTCATCGGGGTACTCGGAGATCAATACGCTATCGGCAAGCGCAGGCAGCGCCAGACTTGACAGCACCAAAAGCGGCATAAGCAGGATTACCGCCAATTTTGTAAACATTACATTAACTTTCATATAAAATCACCTCTTTACCTTAATATATATCGTCAGCAAAGAGATTTTATGAGTGTAATGCATGGATAAATTGGAGTTTAGCGCACCAAAGGTGTGCAGTTCTATTCGCCTGCGGCGAGTGATATTGCTTCGCAGTGGTATTCGCCTGCGGCGAGTGATATTTGCTACGCAAGTTTAGGTGGCGAATAGAATATCACTGTTCGGCA
>JAZNII010000071.1:0-5016 GCA_045577415.1 Eubacteriales bacterium | reverse complement strand
GTTGTAGTTAACACTTGTCTTCCTAAGACCGCTTGGCCTCCGACTTCTGCTTGAGATTGTGGATTCCTTCTCGTGAGAGGAACGGCTCGCGCGGTTCTTTCGACCATACCATAATGTGAACATGGGGATTCTTTTCTTTGTTATGGTAGGCGGCATACCAACGGAGATTGCTCGGAAGGATATGCATCTCTTTTGCGATATCATTTCTGTGAGAGCGAAGGAGATTCATCCATTGCTCCGCAGAATTATATCCGAGCCTTTCGGCATCTTCACGCTTGAGAGAAATAATAATAGCCCATACGTTTGCGGGATGCTCGTCGATCTCACGGCTAATAGCGGAGAGATTTATTTTCTCACCCTCGTCGGAGAACAAACCGTTTGAGCCTTGTCGCTCACCGATATATCCGAGCATACCGCCACGGAGAATTTCAACGCCCTCGCGCGTTGCAATATACTCGGCGTATCCACCGCGCGACTTGCCTGACTCGGTTCGGTGTCCGGGCTTATAATAAGGAGCTTTGAGAATTAATTTTGCCATTCAGTTCTCCTTACTTGAAGCGTTGTTCCATACGAATTGCGCCGTTGGTTTCGGACACCTCACGGATAGAATCTCGGCGCATCTCGGCGAGATAATCTTCATCATAACCGCCGCCGTTCTCGTCAAGAACGATCTTGGCAAGGATGGAAAGGTCAACGGCAATCTTGAAAAGATTTCTGTTGATTCGTTCCTCGCTGTCACGGATTTTTGCGCTGATGACAGACTCAAGCGCGGGAGTTAGGAAGCGTTCGCTTTGATCCTTTTCGAGCCACGAGCAATAAAAGTCGATGGCATCTCGGATAAAAGCGTTACGAGAACGACATCCAAGTTCGTTTGCAAGGCGGTCGCAACGCTCCCATTGAGCTTCGGTTAACGCTACGCCTTTTGAGGTTTTTTCGTTATTTTGTTTCATAGTGGTATTTCCTTTCTGCGATTATTATTGTGCTTGACGCGCCAAGGGCAGACAATGCATATTCCCTTGACACGCCTTGTGTTTTGAGGTGTCAAAGACTGCGATTTTAGCAAATTGGCGCGAACAGACAACCTTTGCCTGCGTGAACGCGCCTATGCGAATTTCTCGAAAAGTCCTTGAAACACCTCGCTTTTTGCCATTCGCTCGGCGTTGCCGTGCGATGTGATGCGCCGTGGATTAGACACGGCTTTATCCTGCTAAAAAATAAGAGGGCTGAAAAGCCCTCCATAGCGCATGGTACACGGTTCACTTATTGTTGCGCTCACCGTGCTGTTTTGCGATAGAATAAGGGGCAGACCGTATATGCCTACCCCTGCTTGATGAGGCTCTGAAAGCCCTTGATTTTCCTTGACTTTTTGACCTCTAAATGTTAACACTCGAGCCGTTTATCTCTCATATAATTTCGCAAATATTCATTGCGTTTTATAGGAGAGCATCCGTCACAGTATTTCTGTCGGTTGCTTCTCGGTGCGAAATATTTTCCGCACACCTCGCACCGCTTTGCATCCTTTGAGCATAGTTCCGCATGAAGATTTTTGTCAAGCGGAAGCACCGCGCGGAGAAAATAATTGCAGTAGATGTGATGCTGACTGATCAGCTGCACGCATACATCGTCGAGCAGAACACAGTTGCCGTCTACGCAATTACAACACTCTTCTCGTATGAGCTTGTGAACTTTACGCGCCTGCTGATAATCTAATTTCACCATAGCACTCACCTCGGAAGCTCATCGTATCTCGTCTGCTCATCGAGCCATTCGAGAAGCCTGTCACGAGGAATAATCGTACGCCCCTGAACGATTTTCAGCTTCGGGAAGTTATCCTCACGCACAAGCTCATAGGCACTTGCACGGGAGATGCCAAGGAGATTTGCAACGTCCATCACAGTGAGGAACATAGGCATCTCATCTCGGTTCTTATACATTGACTGCTTCATCAAGTTTTCCTCCTTTCTTCTCAATTTTTTTCATAGCGTTTTGGTAACGCATACGCGCTTCAGCTTCACGGAGCTGCTTTTCGAAGTACGCTTCTTCGATAGGCTTGATCGGTTGCAAGGTATATTGCAGGCTGCCGTTGTGAGCGCGACCGTCACGAGTACGAACCATCGTCGGCTCGGTGTAGATGAAGCCCTTGCGTTCAAGGCTATCTACATATTTTTTTACTGTGTTGTTACTCATACCCAGTGCGCTCCCGATGGTCGCATAGCTCGGATGACACGTGAAGGTTTTCCTGTCCTCGCAGTACATGAGGAATGCAAGGAGAGCGATCTCGCCGTAGTCAAGTCCGAGACGGAACACAGCTTTCGGCATCGGAAAGAAATCGCCGGGTACATCTCTTTTGTTGTCATAACTGTAATTGTATTTCAATAAAATACCTCCATAATTTTTTTGCAATAAAAAAAGAGTGCCGAGATTTTTTCTCGACACTCATGTGTGTTTGAGGATTTAATAATCCAATATTGGTATGGGAACTCTTTTGCCGTTAGCATCGTAATGAATGACTTTGCCATCGACAATTTCAATTTTTCCGTTGCCGCCCAAGACGGTATCGCCGTCAACCGTAATCACGTGATCATATCCGTAGATGACTTCAAGCATATCTCCACGCTCAACGTTTTCCTCGGTTGCGAGCTTCAGCTCTGTGTAGTGATAATCTTCGGGCGTTTTCACCTTTGACAGCAATCGTCCGTTCTTTTCGAACAGAAGGCAGGCGAACAGGAAGCTCTTGATTTGCGATATCTCTTTTTTCTCTCCCGAATCAAGCTCTCGCAGAAGCAATCCAAGCACGTGGTCACCCGATACGTTACGTGCGACGACCTTCAAGCATTCATCGAGTATCGCTTGCATCTCGGCGCGGAGAATGACTTTCGCATCGCCCTGCGCTTTGCTTTCCCTGATGCGAAGGTAGCGGATATCATCCTCGGCTTTTTGCACGGCGACGATGATATTTTTCTTGCGGTGGTAGTCGTTGCTGTCGCTGTCGCTTTCATCAAGAGTGAAGAGATCTGAGAGCTTCACCTTTCTTTTCGGCAATCTGTACGGCTCGTATTTCGTAACGAAATCGTAGATGATCGACATCGGACAGTTCAGCGTTGCGGTATTATTTTTCTCGATCTTTTCTTCTTGTCCTGTAATGAAGTAGTAGAAGTTCGGGAGCTTGCCGCCGTTTGCTTTCTTGAACTCTTGCTTGCGCTTTTCCAAGCGGTGAAGCACCTTGCCTGTCTTAACAGCATACATTCTCTTTGCCTTATCGATCTCCATGCCCGACAGCACAGCCAAGATGCAGATCTCATTGTATATCGGGAGGATATCGTTGATGCTTGCGCCGTTACTAACATTGTGCCAAAGCAGGCTATTGAGGAACTGCGAGAGGTTAACGATATCTCCGATCTTGTTTTCCGCAATGGCAAGGTCAAGCCTTGCGAGATCCACGGCAGAAGAAGAATACTCCGCTTTGCCAACGGGAGCAACACAGCATACGGGAACACCCATATTTTCATAACAGGTCTTTGCCGAAAGGTAGAGGAACTGATCATTCGTGACGAGCATGGAGTCCGAATCATAGTCGCATCCATTGAGCCTTTGCTGTAGATTGCTGTTGATTGCGTTGGCGCAAACGATATCCCTTGTGAGATTGAAATAGGTGTCTATTTCTTCTTTTCTGCGGTTGACTCCGATGAGGATATTGCCGAGTGTGATGTGCGGATTCCTCGCACAAGTCAACTTCTCACCGTCCTCAAAGCGTTTGGTATAGACCTCTCCGTCACCGAGGAGCATCGGCTCTGTCGGCTCGTAGGTCTTATTCGTTACCGCATACAAGAATTCATAAGGGTTTCCGAAGATGGTTTGGTTGTTACCGTTTACAAGCACACGACCTTTCTTCAGCCTGCGCTTGAAATAATAACACACATCGGTTTTCAGATCCTTATAAAATTCCGTGTGTTCAAAATCGGGAGTTCTGAACAGCATCTCCATCACTACCTTGCGCCGATAGTTATCTGCCGTCATAACCGCAAGGTCATCGGGTTCTGTTTCCGACAGGTAATTGATCTGATAGCGAAGGTGCATTGCGCTGCTGTAGATCTTGTAAAGGTGATAGAACGAGGCATCGAGCAACTGCTTCATTCCCGACGGCGTGATGGCAAGGGTGTTCATCAGCTGATAGTTGGTGTACGCCAAGCGACCTTCCATATTGGACGGAGGCTTATCTGTTTTAACCACGCCGAACTCGGATGTGGTCTTGCCGCCGTATACGGCATCAAGCCATGCTTCAAGGGACAACTTGAGAGATTGACCTTTCGGCATAAACTTGTGTACTTGAGACTGCTTTCGGTAATGACGAGCTTGATGTCCTCGACCTTTCGCGCGGTGGTGTAGCCTGCGAGCTGTCCGACGGTGGTGATGCCTTTATCCTTGAAACACTTTTGCAGATTTGTGTTAAACGCACAAGTCTTGAAGAAGCGGTTACGAAGGAGCATCATGCCTTTTTCCTTGTATCCGGCTCTCTCAAATTCACTCACATCAAGGAGGGCTTCGCCATCCCATATCACATTCTCAATCTCGGTTTCTTCCTCGGCTGCCGTGAGTCCGAGAGCTTTATCTTCCTTAACGCACACAGCGGTGGTCTTGAATTTGCTCACCTTATCGGGAATGATAAGGATCGCCTTTTTCGGAAGCCTGATTGTGCTCTCGATACTACTGAGCGTAAGCGCAATATACGCCTGCCACGATGCCTGATCCGAAACAGTATCCGCAGAAAGACCGCAAGAACTCCATTCCATCATATCTGCATAGAGCGGTTCGGCGATAAACAAACAGCGACCGTCACGGCTACTGCCTGCGCTACGCTTATAACGAACGTAATGGATGCCGTCGATATCGAAGCCATGCAGGTACAGATGCTCTCGGATTTTCTCCTTCTTCACAACCGAGGGCATTTCCTTGTCGCTTCTCTTGTACTCGTGCTTTTCTGCATCGTACACAAAGTATTTGCCAAGACGCTCGGCG
>JAZNII010000070.1:0-1672 GCA_045577415.1 Eubacteriales bacterium | reverse complement strand
TGCTTTATTGTTTTTAAGTTTTTCATATATCCTCATAAACAGCGTATTTTATTGACAAATCGTGCGAAATATGATATAATATTATAACACAAAAACAGGTGTAAGTCAATGAAATCGAGGTAAACAACTATGTTGACGAACGAACAAATCACAAGTGTTAAAGGAAGAGGCTTTCTCAGAAATCGAGGAACGGACTGCTTCTCCGGAAGAGTCGTTACGGTCGCGGGACTTTTCACACCCGACGAGCTTCACGCTATTGCGGAATGTGCCGGAAAATTCGGTAACGGAAAGGTGAGCTTCACGGCAAGACTTGCCGCAGAGATCGTTGGCATTCCGTTTGACAAAATTCCCGAAGCTGAAGCGTTTATGGCGGAGCGAGGATTGTATTTTGGAGGAACAGGCGCAAAAGTTCGTCCTATTACCGCTTGTAAGGGTACAACCTGCGTTTACGGAAATATCGATACACAGGCACTTGCCAAGATTATTTACGATAAATTTTACATAGGAATGCGCGACGTGAAACTTCCTCACAAGTTCAAAATTGGAGTAGGCGGCTGTCCCAACAGCTGTATGAAGCCGAGCCTTAACGATGTAGGTATTGAGGGCTGCCGTGCATTCTCCTTTGACAGCGAGCTTTGCAGAGGCTGTAAAAAATGCGCCGTTGCCGAAAGCTGTCCTACTAAGGCAGTATCCGTTGTCAACGGAAAGGCGGTTATCGATACGTCTAAATGCACAAGCTGCGGCGTTTGCGTTGGAAAATGTCCTTTCGGTGCTGTTCCCAAGGAAGCGGCATCGGTCTGCCGTATCTTTGTGGGCGGAACTTGGGGAAAGACTCAGCGTATGGGAACACTCTTGAATAACGTATATTCGGCAGATGAAGTTCCGACCGTTATTGAAAAGGTTATGCTTTGGTACAAGGAAAACGGATATGTCAAGGAGCGACTTGGCGCAACAGTTGACCGCATAGGCACGGATGCTCTTGAGGCTGCTCTTGCAACGAATGAACTGCTTGACAGAAAAGAGGAGATTTTAGCAAATCCTCTGTTTGAAAGATAATAAATATTTGTTTGTTTTCTTCAACGCAATTTTGAGGGCTGACGAGTCATTTTCGTCAGCCCTCTTTGTATATCAAACAACGATCTTGCCTCTGTACGATCCGATACCGCCGATATCGTGAACCTCTCGATATCCCTTACCTTTCAAATAAGCCGCCGCGCGTGCGCTTCGTCCTCCGCTGAGGCAATGAACGTACAGAGGAGTGTTTTTATCCTTTATAACCGAATCGACTTTGTCGATCTCGTCAAGCGGAAGATTTCGGCTTCCCTCAATATGTCCGCTTGCGTATTCCTCTCTCGTTCTGACGTCGAGAAGAATTGCGTTTTTACTTTCACGGAAGCTTCGGACTCCCTCGTTAATATCCTTACGTGCGAATATATTAAAAATACTCATTTTGTATCCTCCTTGTGTTTTGATTACGGCTTTATTGTAACACAAAAGCAGAGTCCCGTCCGTGACTTTTGTCACAAGCTGCTTTGTGTTGATATGTGGCACAAAATATGATATAATATTCTTGTAATACGCTTGAGTGACAAAAGTCACAGCGGACACGAAAAAGGTATGGTAAAATATACTCACAGAAAGAAAAACGGAGGTAAGCTTATGAAGACCTTGA
>JAZNII010000069.1:0-5974 GCA_045577415.1 Eubacteriales bacterium | reverse complement strand
TCACGCGCCACAACGGTAGGATTATTCAGAAACACTCTAAAAACAAAATAACTATCTTCGTGAATCCTTCTTCCTTCAACAAATCTCACGCTATCTATCACATGCTTTTTGTATAACTTCGCGCAGGAAGAATAAGTAAACGGGTCGTCCTCCAATGATTTTTCCAAAGCCTGTGTCTCACGCCAGATACATACGGTAGTGCCTTCTAAATCTACATAGCTATTGTCTGTTTCGCTATTCATTAAGCCTATCGAAACATCCGCATTGTTATCTGTCATATCCTGTAACAGTATTTCTACCGCATTAGGCACCAACAAATCATCCGAATCCAAAAACATTATGTAAGCACCGCTGGCGTTATCCAAGCCTATGTTGCGCGCTCTGGAAACTCCGCCATTTTCAGTATGTATCACTTTTACGTTTTCATATTTCTCGGCATATTTCTCCAAAATGGAACTCGTATTATCCGTAGTGCCATCGTTAACAATTATCAGTTCCAGATCTTTGTGAGTTTGATTCAAAGCAGAGTCCAAGCATTCGCATATATATTCTTCTGCATTATACGCAGGTATAATTACCGAGATCTTTTCGTTCATTACACTCCCTCCCAGAAGAATAAATAGCTTGCATCAAAATTACGCCAGACAAACAAAACAAAACAAGCCGCAACAAGAGCAATTTTCATAATGCTTGCTAGCTTATCTTTATGACACAACAGCGCTTGAGAAAAATATACGTATAATCCATATATAAAATAGTAACTAATACGCTCTGCGGTACGTGAGATCAAACGCAAAAGCCAAAACGTGACGGTCAATAATGAAAGCTGCATAATTAGCGACTGTCCCTCAATTTTCGGGGCTTTGTTATACATCATAAACAGTGAAAATGCAAACAGTACCAATACTAACAGAAAAAATATTCCGCCGTTGCCCGTTTCCTCGATGGAGTATTCATATCCCAAAAGCTGATTGAAAAGCTCTTGAAAGGTTCCGAAACCTACAAAGAATACAACTGCCATTATGATATGCGTCAAAACTATCCAGTCGGTTCTTTTAATTAACGATAAAGGAAGTAACAATAGGAAAACAAATGCAGATTGATGGAAAAGCGACGCCAACACGACCAAAAGAATGAAACGAATTATCTTCTTATCTTTAAGGAAATCAATCGACCATAAGCAAATCATCATAGCAAGCGTCTGACGGAGTCCGGTTTCGACAAAGTTATAGGTTCCCAAGGTCATAAACATGAAGAAAAACACGAAAGGATTCTCGGTATATTTCTTTGCGAAATGAAGCAAAGTTCCAAAAATAACTATGCCGTTAACCAAGAAAAACACCGTATAATTTTCCGTAAACAATGAAATCAGCTTTACGTATAAACGGTATCCTACCTCAATACGCATTAAGTCTTGGTTTAACAATTCTCCAAAGGACAGAGTTCTGATTTCGTTTTGAAAAAATCTTACGTAACCAATGGTATCAGCGCCTATATATTTGTATCGAAGTACAAATAAGAGAAACATAGGCAATATAGCTAACACCGTTAAGAGATTTCTCAATTTAATTTTTTGCTTATCGTCAAATTGATTTGCTTGGGTTATGTATCCATATACAACCCACATAACAAGAGGTGAAATTGCCGCAATTCCGTAATAGATCATTTTACATTCTCACTTAAACGTTTATAAATATCCAAGTACTTTTTGTAGCACTCGTTTTTATCAAATTTTTGATGCTGCTTTTGCACATCAAAGCCAAGGGGGTTGCTCTTGACCTTCTCTATGGCGGCGATCAAGCCTTCACAGTCGCCTTCTTTGACGATAAAACCACATTCCTCGTCCACAAGCTCGGGACTGCCGCAAGAGTTAAAGGTTATAACGGGCGTGCCGCAACAAATGCTTTCCATGTTTACTGTTGGCAGGGTATCTGCCCTGGTCAGGTTCACGAATACGTCAGCCGAGGCATAGACGTCTGACAAACGGCTTCTGTCGGTTACGTATCCGATTGGAATAACCTTTTCAAATTTTGAAAAATATGCTTTTTGCTCTTCCTTGCATCCGACGATGACAATTTTTGTGTTTTTGTCCTGCGCCGCGATGAGATTTTCGACGATCTCGCGATTTTGCTCGGCAGACCACTTATCCGCCATTCCCAGAATGACGAATTTATCTTCCGTTCCGAGTTCTTTGCGAATACCGCTCTCGTGCGGCTTAAAGATCTCTGTGTCGACACCGTTATACACAACCTGTATATCAGCCGAGCTTAATTTTGATTTCTTCGACTCATTTGCGATCCACCTGCTACACCCGACCAAGGTAAGATTTGGTAGCTTTAAAAGATGCTCGGTCCTATCATACAACACCTTGGAGGTATTATCAAAAAACAGACTGGGTTGCTCCGCTTTGTTTAGCGGACATTCTCCACACTTTTCTTGCCATTTGTCGCATTTGACCGCCGCATAATGACTGCACTTGCCCGTAAAATACCAACAATCGTGCATTGTGATCACTGTTGGGATCTTCTCTTTTGCCAAGTAATCGCAAAGCATATTGAGGTTGAGGTAATTACTGTGCAGATTATGAAAATGCACGACGTCGGGCTTGATCTTATCCACCCATTTCAAGAATTTTCTCGTTGCTGCCTTGCTCGCATAGGCTTGCTTGCCAAAAACGCGAGCGTGTAGAGCGTGAAATTTCCATCCGAGCTTTCCACCGATCAAATAGCCGTTGGCAACAGGCTCGCTCGTCGTCTGGTAGGCGAAATAGGCTTCATCGCCGTTATGAACAAGCGTATTTCCTATATATTTTACGATAACACCCGTGCTTTTAAAACCATACACGGCGTTTATTTGCAAAACTTTCATTTACTCCCCTTACATACTTGACGCATATCCATTTCCAGCATCTTTTTCATAGATGTTTGATCATGGTTTTTTTGGCCACATTCATAAGCATTTTTAGCCAATAAAAGTAACTTATCATAGTCGTTAATTACAGACAATAAACAGTCAGACAACTCTTTTTCTGTTTCGGCTAAAAGCGCACAATTATTTTTCCTTAAATGCTCGATAGAAGCAACGTTCTTAGGTCCAACAGCTAAGATCGGACGCGCCATTTTAAAATAGTCAACCAACTTTGTCGAAAAAGATTGATGTACTTCTTTTTGACTTTTTTTATCCAACCCCTCAACGTGTACGAGGATGTCGGCACCTCTCTGCAAATCCGCAACTTGCTCAGCAGGAACGCTACCCATAAAAAACGAAGCCTCTCCCACATCTAAAGTCGTTCGCATTTCTTCTGTGAGTACGTTTCCCGAATAGATATACAATTGTGCTTTTACGCCATCCCTATTGATATGTTGCAAAGTTCTTGCAATCATTCCCAAAGACTTCCAACGATTCATACCGATATTGCCTGTAAATACAAGACGCAACGGGGTTCCGTAATCTTCCTTGAAACAAGGTTCCAAAGAAAAATCCTCTGATTTCGTCAATATTTTACACTCACGCTGAAACCAAGCCTCGTATTCGTTTTTTTGTGTTTGTGAAATAACGTAAAATTGAGAAGCACTTTTTACGGTTTTTCGCATGCTTGCTCTGCTTATTAAACGATTCAACTTTTTTAAAGGAGAAGCTCCACTTGTCTGCATACTGTAATTATCATCCCAAGCATACAAAACCAATGGCTTATTTGTATATTTCTGCACAAAACGAATAATGCGATTTAAAGGAACAGAATCGCTCAAAACCGTAAAAACTATATCGGGATTATAATCGTCTAAAAAGTTTTTCAACCCTTTCGACTTCCAAAAAGGCAAACTCCAAATTAAATTCTGCGCCCAGAAGAACACAGTCCAACGGTTTCTTTTGGCAAAGCTTGTCGCCTTTCCATCAAGCACTTTTTCTCCGCTATATCTGGAATAGACGGTCTCTCCAACAGTTTTTCCAAGAAATCCCTTAACGATCATTTTTTCGTTGACGCGAAACGCAGCGTTAATACGCACATCGGGCAACCCGTTCTTTGCGTAGACACTACCCAATTCAATGTTTTCAATGCCTTCGAAAACATTCAAAAAGGTGTTTCCAACGCTAACGCTCGCATTAATTGGAGATTGTGAAATAAAAAGCACCTTCATATCTATGTTATATTGATAAATTCCATATTATTAAATATCTATCAAATCTCCTAATTTTTTCTCCCATTCATCAGGCGTAAACAACCAAAATCCGCCTCCATGAAAAAAGGTAAATTCTCCGAAATAGATTTTCCCATCAATTTCATACAAATCTATACGTACGAATTTCATACCCGCAGACAGCTTTGTAGCCACTTCTTTCATTTGTTGAAACAAAGCGGGTTTCGCAATTTCTTTGCCTGATTGAGGATGAATAGTTTCAATATCCAAATGATTGAAATCCATATCAAAGAAATCGAACTTACAATCTATGCTTCGCTCCGTTGCAATAAACATAATTTCAGGCTTTCCGTTAAAACAGAAAAACTTGTAATCTTCAATGTCGCTTGCACCTTCCGGCACCATATATTTTTCCGCCATGATCATAGGCTTTACGTCCTTGTAGGGATATTCTCGACCAATGGCGTACGGATTCATTTTTAATCTAGATTTAAAAAATTTTGCAAACTCTTCGTGATTGATCGTTGATTTATCTTTAACGATTTTTACACTCCCCGAATCGTGATTGCATTTTAACACAAACTTCTCGGGTAAGGTGTCAAAATCAATATCCTCGTATTTCTCCCATGCGCCAAGTAATGGAAAACATATATCTTCCCCTAACTTTTCATTTATGATATCGCGCACTTTGATTTTATCCACATGATTGGTATATTCTAGGTGAACATCGTTAACCTTCAGCCAATTTAACTTTTCATTAAATCCAATTGGATTTTTTAGATTCAGCTTTTTTCCCGTTTTGATTCTATATACCATTTTCAAATACGGCTTCGTAGGGATAAATCGCAGGCAATTTATAAGTTTCAAACGAAATTCTCGGTTTTTAAATATTTTCTTGTAATCCATTACAGATTCTCCTTATACCAAGCAATTGCTTCGTTCAAGCCTTTTGCAAAATCATAGTCGGGGTCATAGCCGAGCATTTTTCTTGCCGCAGAAATATCTGCGTTTGAGTGCTTGATGTCTCCCTTTCGGTCGGGGCCGAAGTTCGGCTCGATGTCCTTATCCAACGACTTTGTCAGCGTATAGTAAATATCGATAAGATACTCTCTGCCGCCGTAAGCGATATTATAGGCTCTGCCTGCCGCCTCGTGTGAAGCAAGACAAGCCTTCAAATTCGCCTCTATAACGTTTTCGATGTAGGTAAAGTCACGGCTCTGCTTGCCATCGCCGTTGATCGTGGGCTGCTCGTCATTCAAAAGCTGCTTGATAAACTTCGGAATAACCGCGGCGTAAGCGCCGTTTGGGTCTTGTCTGCGACCGAACACATTGAAATAGCGCATTCCGTAGGTATCAAGTCCGTACAGCTTGGTGTAGAGCTTTGCCCACTCCTCGTCGCAACGCTTTGTGAGAGCATAGGGAGAAAGCAGATTGCCCTCTCTGCCCTCGGTCTTGGGCAGGTTCGGCTCATCGCCGTAAACCGACGACGAAGATGCGTAAACGAATTTCTTAACGCCCATCTGACGCGCCGCTTCGAGCATATTCAACGTTCCCTCGATATTATTCTTGCAATAGAAGATCGGCATTTCTATAGAACGTGGCACACTTCCCCACGCCGCTTGATTAAGCACGTAATCCACGCCCTCGCAAGCCTTCATGCAGGTGTCAAGGTCCTTGATGTCACCCTTTATGAATTCGTAATTTGGATTGTCCAAAAACATATCCACGTTTGCCTGTTTACCCGTCGAAAGATCGTCGAGGCAACGAACCTTGTATCCCATATTCAAAATGGTCTCACAAAGGTTAGAGCCGATAAAGCCCGCGCCGCCCGTTAC
>JAZNII010000068.1:0-2520 GCA_045577415.1 Eubacteriales bacterium | reverse complement strand
CATAAACCGAGGAGCAGAAGGCTCAAAATGCTTCATCGTTAAAGTGACCGACCCAAAGCTCATTGAAAAGACAGGTGGCATAATTCAGGGTATGAGCGGTTCTGTAATTTGTCAGAACGGCAAGATCGTCGGCGCGGTCACACACGTTATGATAAACGATCCTACGGTGGGATACGGAATATTTATCGAGAATATGCTGTCTGCGGCGCAGGCACCAATGGAAAAGGCGGCGTAAGGCAGAGAAAAGGCAATATCACCCAATTCGTGATATTGCCTTTTAATTTTATTCAATTATCAGCCATTCTGCTTTTTCTTGGTTATAAGCTTGATGACAAACAGTGTTCCAACCGTAATCGCCGCGCCGACGGGCAAGCATATCCACGCATTGGGAACAAATCCTGCAAAAATAAACATTACGAAGGAGATAGCCGCGACCGTCAGAGCGTAGGGGAGCTGGGTTGCAACGTGGTCAACGTGGTTGCACTGAGCGCCGGCAGACGCCATGATGGTGGTGTCGGATATAGGGGAGCAGTGGTCACCGCAGACTGCGCCGGCAAGACAAGCAGAAATTCCTACAAACTGCAAGGGATCGCCCGCGCCGAATACTCCGAGGACAATAGGAATAAGAATTCCAAACGTTCCCCAGCTTGTTCCGGTCGCAAAGGAGATAAAGCAGGCAACAAGGAATATAATTGCGGGAAGAAGAGCGGTAAATGCGCCTGCATTTTGCATAATGCTTTCTACGAATGCGTCGCTTCCGAGAAGACTTGTAACGTTCTTGAGCGCGTTTGCAAAGGTGAGGATAAGGATTGCGGGAACCATTGCACAGAAGCCATTGGGAAGAGTCTCCATAGCGGTTTTGAAGTCAATGTGACGGCGAGCGATCAAGTAAACTATGATCGCGACGAGCGCAATAAGACCGCCCCAAGGCAGACCCACGGTTGCATCTGTGTTACCGAATGCACCAACGAAATCCATATAGTATTCTCCGCCTTCGGTGAAAAATCCGCCAACGTACATAAGAGCCAGAACCGATACGGATATAAGAATGATTATGGGGAGGATTATGTCAATGACGGTCGCACGCTCGTTGATCGTTTCATCAACCTCGTTCTTGCCCTCTCTGCCAAGCTTTCCGTTTTGAGCCTTGATCTCAAATTCTGCCATTTTGCCGTAATCAAAGCCCATGATAGAGATAGCAATTATGAACACGAGTGTAAGGAGAGAATAGAAGTTGAAGGGAATTGCATTTACGAAAAGCTCAAGGCCCGACATATCTCCGGCTTTGTCAGGGGTAACGTTGCTGGATACTGCCGCTGCCCAAGAGGAGATGGGGGCTATCATACAAATCGGCGCCGCAGTGGCATCGATCAAATACGCAAGCTTTGCGCGAGACATCTTTTTGGAGTCGGTGATGGGAGACATTACCGAGCCGACGGTGAGACAGTTGAAATAATCATCGATGAAGATGAGAATACCCAAAGCAAAGGTTGCAAGAGTTGCGCCGAGCTTGGTTTTGATGTTCTTTTCAGCCCAACGTCCGAACGCGCGAGCCGCACCCGCTTTGTTGATAAGGGCTACGATAATTCCAAGCTCAATAAGGAAAATGAATATACCTGCATTTTTTGAAACCGCAGAGATAAGACCGTCGCCTATGAGCGTGTCCATAGTGCCAGTGAAGGAAAAGTCGGTGTGAATTAAAGCTCCGGTGAATATTCCCACGAAAAGTGAGCTATATACCTCTTTGGTAATAAGCGCAAGTCCAATCGCTACAACCGCAGGGAAGAGCGACCACGCGGTGCCGTAAAGCGTGCTTTCGGGATAGATCAGAATGTCGTTATGATCGCAAACGTCGCACCCTTCGCAATTTTCGATCTCGCACGCGTGACCGGGAGTAGGCTCTGTATTCGGAATGCTTCCGCTGATAGCGGCAAAAACGAGCAGCCCAACAATGGCCACGGCGACTACAGCAAGAATGATCTTTCTGGAAAGTGACATTTTTGAAATTCCTTTCTTTTTGAATACTAAAAAAAAGAAGCGCGGCAGAAAGCCGCGCAAAAATGCAAAAAATGCAGATTTGATAGCTCTCCGCGATCGCGACAGTGCATACGGTATTTCCGCATACCCCAGCATCGGTCTCGGGAAAAGACCGTGCTTCGGCGGTCTGTCCTTTCCTGCGAGCTTCTCCCAAGCCTTTGCCGCACTACTTTTACAAGACCGCGCCTCTATCTTTTTGACGTATTTTGTTGTTAATTTTGACGTATTTTGTCATTGATGAAATAAAGTATAGCATCTCGCGACAGATTTGTCAAGATGTTTTTTGAAAAAACAAAAGGTGAGGGGATTTTTCCCTCACCTTTCGCTATTCTTCACTCGGCATCCTCTGCCGCCTGCTTTGCCTTTTCGTATTCTGCGTCTGCTTCCTTGCGCGCTTTGTTGAATTCATCCATGATAACGGCATCAAACTCGTCGTCCTCGTCTTCATGCTCGGCTTCCTCTCTTGCACGTTTTGCCGCGGCG
>JAZNII010000067.1:0-15247 GCA_045577415.1 Eubacteriales bacterium | reverse complement strand
TTGAGCATCTTATCTTCGCCCGTGTCTCCGTCGCTGGACAGGTGTCCTACGTCGGTGATGTTCATAACACGGTTGACCTCGTAGCCGCAGTAAGAAAGATACTTTTCAAGCACGTCCTCCATAATGTAGGTGCGGAGGTTTCCTATGTGCGCGAAGTGGTAAACGGTAGGGCCGCAGGTATACATGCTGACCTTACCCTCCTCGCGGGGGATAAATTCTTCTCTTTTTCTTGTAAGCGAATTATAAAGTATCATTATCAGTCTCCAAAATGTGTCTGTCTGTATTTTAGCCAAGGATCTTAAATAAGATCCGCCATTGTCAAAAGTCTTTTTGCTCTGTTGATTATCTTGCCGCCAAACTCATTTCTCGTTGCCTCGTCACCGGGAAGCGCCCAAGCAGTGACCTCAATATCAAGTATTCCGTCAAAATCGCAACATCGCAGACCAAAGGCTATGTCCCTCCAATCGACGTTTCCGTCAAAGGGGAGCAGGTGAGCGTCCTTTTGTCCCTTTCCGCCGTTGTCGTGAATATGCAGAACGTCAATTTTGCCTTTAAGTATCCGCATCTGCTCGCTCTGCTTATATCCGCTGACGCTTGCGTGACCCACGTCCCAGCATATACCTACGCCGAGCTTTTCGGCAAGTGCCGAAATATTCAGAGCGCAGGAGCCGTAAAGATGGTTGCCGTCAGCTTCCTTGTCGGACGGCATATTCTCAACGCAGAGCTTAACGCCCTTCGCCCGTCCGTACTCGACCAAGGGCGACAGAAACGCCATATTGGCTCTAACCCAGTCGCCGTAGCTGACCTCAGACGAATACCAAGCGATAGGATGAACGACCGCCAAGGGTATTCCCATAAGCGCCGCCATATCTATTCCGTGGGTAAGCTCACGGCTGTAATTTGCCATAAGAATGGGATTTTTAGGATCGGGCATATAAAAGGACAGGTGACAGACGGGTATCTTTATATTCTTCTCTCTCGCGCGCTTCGCCACCGCGTAAAGCACGGCAGCTTGAGAGTCGTCAAGTCTCGAAAGCGACTCAAAGGACATATCAACAGCGCCGATACCGACCTTAGCGAAATAATCCACCATAGCAGTATATGAAAATCTGCCGCGAGGGTGATCTTCGTATATTCTCGACGGCGCACATATCAAAATATTGCTCACGTTCTGCCTCCCTTCCTTGCATTTTGTAAAATCGTGTAATGCAAACAAATTCACATTTTATATTATATCAAAGTTTTTGCGATTTGTCAATCAAAGTATTGATTTTTTTACTTGTTTTATGAAAAAATTGTGTATCAAGACGGGATGCGGCAGAATAAAGCAAAGGAGACCGAAAAGCTTCGATCTCCTTAAAAAATATTAACCTCTAATCAATTTAATCAAAAGTAACCTTGCCACCAATGATCCCTGATATATCCGATGAGCTGACCTTGTTTTCACCATCGGCAAATTCCCCAATGAGTTCATCATAATCGCCCAATAGCTTTGCGAGATCTTCGGAATTGGCGGTCACAAGGATATCAATACCATTGGTCTTCTTTACGTCATCCGCAAGGTCTTTATATACCTCTTCCTGAACAAACAGCATAGGAACGTCTACCGCCACGGATACATAAGCTTCCTGCTCGGCATCGTAATAGCAATAATACTGCTTGCGGAATTCAATATCGAATCTTCTACTCCAATCGCGCACGCTAACGTTCTTTGTTTCCCATGCGTTATCCGAGCCGTTTACAAAAAACATCTCCTTGGCATCGTCGGTTTTGGGAGTGTATTTAATAGAGGATATCCCTGCGATGTCATTCAAATCAAACCACAGCGTATTGTATTCAATGCCGCTGAGAGTCTCTTTCACCTCATACGCGATCAGCTCTCCGCTCTCGACGTTGTAGAGTTCGCATATATATCCCCTAAATGCAAGCATTCCATCTGCTTTGTTTCCTACTGCGGTTACATACTTATCGGAGATGTAAAACTCTGCTGCCGCGCTTGAAACATCTTCTCTAATACCCCCAGCTCCGGCAGTAATGTATTCGTAAATTTTGCCTTCAACAACACCGTCCTTATTGCGAGCAATCTGGAAGCTGGCACTTCTCACACCCGTTACCTCAACTCCTTCTATTTCGCCGTCATAGCCGTACTTTATCGCAAACGAATAGCCGTTATCCTCGACGGTATATGCCAGCACGTACAAGTCGGTAAGCTGAACTCTGACGGTTTTGACCTTGCTGTCCAGATCCATACTCATTGCGATCTGGACAGCCTGCTCGCCCAATCCGGGAATTACACTTGCATAATCCAAAACGTAATAAATGGTATCGGCATCACATTTGATCGTAACCGTGTAAATACCCTCCACGAAGGTATATTCCGCCGTAAAAGCAGGATTGCTATCAATATAATTGTTGAATACTACCACAGAAGTGGTGGTTATCGTTTCTACACTGCTGAGAACAGTGAAAAATATCTGCGACTGAGTCAGATTCTGCGATATCATATTCCACTGCTCGCCCATTCCCATCTTTTGAATGTCCGACACCCCAACAAAGCTCGAATAATCGGTTTTTACGCTGTTGGCATCCACCAATCTCGACTCATAGGAAGGCAACATGGTCTCGGGAATATAGCTATAAGGACTTACAAAATATCCACCAAGCAATTCAGCAAGATATGCCTTCACCTCGACCTTGTCAGGCGTGTAAGCATCGCTTTCTGCTTCAGAGCTTTCTTCAGAGCTTTCTTCGGTGCTATCTTCGGATTTTATCTGGGAGCTCTCCTCGGACGCAGGTGCATCTGTTTTGATATCGTTATTGTACTCAACGTCACACGCAAACAAGCTGACCAGCATCAGCAATGTGACAACCAAAGAAAAAACCTTAATTTTCATAAACAGTTTACCTCTCACGCTTTAATATTAAATGTCGCCGCTTCAGGACGCTTTATATTTTTGACAATTGCAAACGGATAAATAAAGACGGAAATTATCATTCCCACGACAAATGCCAGCAAGGCAGTTAAAATCGCAAGTCCGATTCCGAGCGCCCATAACAATATCTTCATTCCTATTAACCACAAACAACCGTCAATGCTGAATTCAAATATCAGCCCCGGCAATTTTACGAATCCCCACGACATTATCTCCAGCGACATATCGCCAAGGAAATTGTTCCTGAGAATGAAACAAGATATGTAGCAAAAAAGCATTGCCGCAAACAAAACGGTCATCGCGGCATACTCGATCGAATTAAAGCATCCGCCAACGAGACCACCGATAAGCCATACTCCCGCTGCCGAGCCGCCCCAGATAAAGGAACGTATCCTTCTTTTATAGGCAATTTCTATACGTTGCTCTTTAGCCCTTCTTTTTTTGTTTTCTTCATCCACGCGATTCTTTTCGACACACTCTTTACACATTATTTTAGAGCCTCCGTTAACGCGGACTATCTCGCTCGGCTCATACAATGGCGTATTGCATTGTTCACACAGTGCGATTATCTGCTTGGGCGCTTCTTTATAAACGTATTCCTTTTCCACCACTACCTCGGGGGCAGGTTGGGTAGGCGCGCTTTCCATTCCAAGAATAACGTCGGTTGAAACCCCGAATATCTTTGCCATTTCGGTTATCGTACTCAGCGAGGGCTCCACCTCATTGTTTTCCCATCTTGAAACAGCCTGTGCAGACACAAAAAGTTGGGTGGCAAGCTCCTTTTGTGTCATTCCGTTTGCAGTTCGTAATCTTTTAATATTACTCCCGATCATAAAAATCTCCTTTAATGCTTTTTGATTTGTTTTTCAACAAATTCATTATAAACAATTTGTAGACCTTTGGCAAGCATCCAAATGTTGAATATGCTCCACATTTTGTTGAATATAGCAAAAATTTCAAATAATTCCGCAAAATCAAAAGGTGCGCCCTGAGGAGCGCACCCAAAAAGGTCTCTCCTCGCTTGCTGCTACACAATTACAGTTCCATTATGGGACGTAAAAGAGGAAAAACACTTTTTGCAAAAGTATTTTCCCATAATAGAACAGAATATATAATTGTGTAGCAACATCATTATAGCATAAAATTTCAGCAAAGTCAACATTTTGTGGAATTTCTGAATAAATTAAAAAACACCTTTGAGGATCTGTACAATGAATCATCTTATAAAAAATAATACTTTTTTCATCGAATTGTTCAAAAAAACCGTCAAAACAAGTGTATTTTATCCCATTACACCCTATTGACAAAAGGAATTTTTTGTTGTATAATACAATCAGCAAATTGTCTCGCGATGTAAAATCGCAAGGCGAAAGGACGGATCATGCAAAGCTTTAATCTTCACACATCAATACATTTCGGCACGGACGCTCTTTCCCGTCTCGCCGCACTTGAATATGACAAGGCGTTTATTATTGCCGACCCATTCGTGGTCTCAAGCGGTCTTATTAAGCTCGTGACCAAGCACCTCGACAAGGCGAAGATCGCTTATACCATATATTCCGAGGTCGCTCCCGATCCCTCTGTAGAGGCGGTGGGCGCAGGAGTTACCGCGCTTCTCAAGGAAAAGCAGCCCTGCATCATCACGGTAGGCGGCGGCTCGGCTATCGACCTTACGAAATGCGTGCGTCAGTTCGCAAATAAGATCGAACCCAACTATTTCCCCTACTTTATAGCAATTCCCACCACCAGCGGTACGGGCAGTGAGGTCACCTCCTTTGCGGTCATTACCGATACCGAGAAGAACGTAAAGCACGCGATCGTAGACCAGAAGCTTCTTCCCGAGGAGGCTATTCTCGACGTGGATATGGTCAAGAGCGTTCCCGCAAGCATCACCGCAGACACGGGAATGGACGTGCTTACCCACGCTATCGAGGCTTACGTCAGCACTAACGCTACCTCCTTCTCCGACCTCTATTCCAAGAAGGCGGCTCAGGTCTGCAAGGATTATCTCATTCGTTCCTACAATTATGAAATGACTCGCGAAATCCTCCCCAGAGAAAGAATGCACTTCGCGTCCAATCTGGCAGGTATGGCGTTCAACGCGGCATCGTTGGGACTTAACCACGGCATGGCGCATCAGCTTGGCGCGCAGTTCCATATTCCTCACGGAAAGGCAAACGCGATCCTGCTTCCTACCGTTATCAGCTATAACACCGGAATCGAGAGCCATACGATGTCTATCGTCAACCCCGCACCCTGCGTTCACAAGTACGCAAAGCTGGCGAGATACATCGGTGTCGGAAGCTACAACGACATAGCATCGGTCAAGTCCTTCGTCAACTACATAGACGAGCTTCGAATACAAATGAACGTTCCTCGTTGCGTCCGCGAGGCAGCACCCTCTATCACTAAAGACGAATATATGCGCAAGGTCGAGGATATGGCAGAGGCAGCGATCAACGACCGTTGCACTCCCACCAACCCCCGCACCCCCAAAAAGCAAGAGGTCGTTGATCTCTTTGAAAAAATCTTTTAAACAGATATACGCAAAAGAGAGAAAGCAATTATCAAAAAGCTTTCTCTCTTTTTGTCACAAAACGACGACATTATTTTATACGTTTATTTGATCGCCGCTCGTATTTTCTCAATATCATATAAAAAATAAGGAAAAACGCTTTGTTTTGTTAAAATTCGCTCTTGACAACCCGGGCGAATTTTCATATAATATAGTATATATCGTCTCAGGGAGACGATTTTTGAATTTTGTAATTTCAGTGCCAACAGGCAGAAAGGCAGATAGACATGAGTTTGAAGGTAGTTAAATTCGGAGGCTCCTCCCTCGCTGACGCGGAGCATTTTCGCCGCGTAGCCGAGATAGTCAAGGCAGACCCCGATCGCAGATACGTAGTTCCCTCCGCTCCCGGCAAGAGATTTTCGAGCGACACCAAGGTCACAGATATGCTCTACAATTTCTTTGAGCTTGTCCGCTCCAGAGCCACCGCCGAGGAGATCGACGCCTACTACGACAAGATAAAGGAAAGATACAACGGCATCATCTCCGAGCTGGGTCTTGATTTTGACATTTCGGGCGAATACGAGTACATCAAGAACGCAGTCCTTCACAATTCGGGACGCGACTATGCCGCAAGCCGCGGAGAATACCTTAACGGTCTTATCCTTGCAAAATATTTGGGCTTCGATTTCATTGATGCCGAGAACGTTATCTTCTTCCGCGAAAACGGAACCTTTGACGAGGAAAAGACCAACGACATCCTCTCTATGGAGCTTAAAGACCACAAATACGCGGTCATTCCCGGTTTTTACGGTATCGCACCTAACGGAACCATCGTCACCTTCTCCCGCGGCGGCTCGGACATCACCGGCTCTATCGTGGCTCGCGCCGCCGAAGCCGATCTTTACGAAAACTGGACCGATGTTTCGGGCTTCCTTATGGCTGACCCCAGAATCATAAACGATCCCCAGCCTATCGATACCATCACATACCGCGAGCTTCGCGAGCTTTCTTACATGGGCGCGACGGTGCTTCACGAGGATGCTATCTTCCCCGTCCGCTACGCGGGAATTCCGATCAACATAAGAAATACCAACCGCCCGGAAGATAAGGGTACTATGATAGTGTCTCAGGCATCGAGCTACGACAGCGAACACGTTATCACAGGTCTGGCGGGCAAAAAAGGATTTTCCGTTATCACTATCGAAAAGGATATGATGAACGCAGAGGTCGGATTCGGCAGAAAGGTGCTTGAATGTCTTGAAGACAACGAGATCTCCTTTGAGCATCTTCCCTCGGGAATCGACACCATGAGCGTTATCGTCTCCACTCATCAGCTTGACAGACACAGAGAAAGAGTGCTTCAAGCGATGAATCGCCGCACCAAGCCCGATAGCATTACCGTAGAGGACGGTCTCGCTCTCATTGCGGTCGTTGGCCGAGGTATGGTCAAGGCTAAGGGTACTGCGGCAAGAGTGTTCGCCGCTCTCTCCTGCGCAGGTATCAATATTAGAATGATCGATCAGGGTTCTTGCGAGCTTAATATCGTCATCGGCGTCGAAGAACACGACTTTGACGCGGCTCTCAAGGCGATCTACAACGAGTTTGTAAAATAAATGAATGGATGGCTCAACCAAGGGAAAGTACAGCTCTTTCCGTCCCGGCGAGGTCTGGCTTGACACCGACGGCAACCGAATCCAGGCGCACGGCGGTAACATAATTTATCACGACGGCAAGTTCTGGTGGTTCGGCGAGAACAAGGAAAAGTCGCAGTCCGAGTGGGAGATCTGGCACTGGGGAATAAGGCTTTATTCCTCCGACGATCTCTACAACTGGAAGAGCGATGGTATTATCGCATGTCCCGACGAGGATGACCCCACAAGTCCCCTTCATCCCCTTTCCAAGATGGACCGCCCTCACATGCTCTACAACGAAAAGAACAAAGAGTTCGTTATGTGGATAAAGATAATGGGCAACGACGGCAGAGACCAGTATATGGTAATTTTGACTTCTCCCGACATCCACGGTCCTTTCAAGATCAAGCACGAGGTACATCCGGGCGGCTTCCTTTCGGGAGACTTTGATCTTGTAAAGGATCCCGACACGAACATCGCCTACATTATGTTCGAACGCGTGCATTGCAGTATGATAATTATGCCCCTGACCGAGGACTACACCGACGTTACGGGCGAATACACCGAGTTTTTCGAGGGTCGCCGAGTTCCCTTCGTTCGAGAGGCGCCCGCCATCTTCCGTCGCAACGGCAAATGGTATATGTTCACCTCGGGAACGACGGCAAAGTTCCCCAACCCCACCGAGAGCGCGTCGGCAGATCACCTTACGGGTCCCTGGACAGAACACGGCGAGTCATGTATCGGTGACGTAAAGCGCACCACCTTTGACAGTCAGGTCGCTTGCGTTATCAAGATCCCCGACAAGGATCTCTACATCGCTGCCGCAGACCGTTGGCTACTCGACATCGATCCCAGCTGGCCCAACTTCATGGACGTCTTTGACAGCTGGTATGATCCCAATAAAAAGCCCTTACTTCCACAAGATATGAGAAAACTCACCGCAAAAAATACATCCATCGCAGATTACGTCTGGCTGCCCGTCAGCTTTGACGAGGACGGAGTCCCCAGACTCCGCTGGTACGACGAATGGCGCTGGGAGGATTTTGTTTAAGAGGATAAATGCAGGGAGGGGAGAAGAACCTTTTTGAAAAAAAGTTTCTTCTCCCCTCCCCTCATCTCCAAAAACTTTCAAAAAGCTTTGCAGTTTAAGGGTGAAGCAAAATTTACTGAATTAACGACTAACATAATACAAAAACCGATGGATGCTTGATTGCTCCATCGGTTTTACTTATAATTCAAAGATTTTAACAGATTTTATCGCCGTTCCCTGCTCACGCTCGACCACAGAGCCGAGGGCGAAAAAATGACCATCCTCGGAGCATATTTTCACACGAGAGCCGACCGCAAGGTCGGTTTTTATCTTTTTTTGATAGATCGGACAGCCGTCGCGGAACAGCTTTTCAAAAAACGCGGGCAAATTGACTGCTTCAAGGTCGGCAAAAAGCCTTTCAGTCGGCAAAAGCAGGTCTTGACGCTCGTCTTCGCCCAGATTTTCAATTTCTTCAAGCGTCTTGCACTCGTCAAGAGAAATTCCGCAAGCCTCTACCCTTTCAAGAGTAGCCATTACGCCGCCGCAACCGAGCTTTGCTCCGATATCGGCACAAAGGGTGCGGATATATGTGCCTCCGCTACAAGTAACCGTGAGAATATAGTCGCAGGACGAGCCTTCAACCGCCTCGCAATCGAGAGAAAAGACTGTAATATCTCTCGCCTCGCGCTCGACTGTAACGCCCTGTCTCGCAAGGTCGTAGAGCTTCTGTCCGTTTACCTTCAAAGCCGAATACATGGGAGGTATCTGCTTGATATTCCCCACAAACTCGCGGACAGTCGCCAAAACCTGCTCATATTCGGGAATATCATCACATCTCGTCAAGACCTCGCCCGTAATATCCTCTGTATCGGTGGTAAGACCGAGACGCAAAGTCGCCTTGTAGGTCTTTCTGTCCGACGAAATATACTCACACGCCTTCGCCGCTCTGCCCACCAATACCACAAGCACGCCCGTGGCAAAAGGGTCAAGAGTTCCTGCGTGACCGACCCTTTTGGTGTTATAAAGCCTTCTGACGCGGTTAACTACGTCGTGAGAGGTCATGCCCTCGCCCTTACGCACCGCCAGCACGCCGCCGGGCAGATTGTCAAATTCAGAATGTTTCATTTTTCCTCGATTTCTCCTACTTTTCTTGCAAGAAAAGTAGGCAAAAGAACTCCCCAAAGGATAGTAATTTAACCTGTTTTTCGGGTTTTAAAATGACATAAAAATCTTGTTAAAATCTAACGATTGCAGAGTTAATGGTAAAACCCTTTTCCGAGAAGTTTTTCTCGTACTCGGTCATAACGTTACCGTCGGCTCTCTCGCTGTTATGCAGGTCGCGGGTCATCCATTCGACAGTAAGACCAAACTCTGCAAATTCTTCAAGAGAGAAGTCGAAAAGCCCCACGTTATCGGTCTTGAATATAAGCAGACCGCCCTCTTTGAGCAGCTTTTTGTATTTAGCAAGATAGTTGCGGTGCGTCAAGCGTCTCTTTGCGTGACCTGCCTTGGGCCAAGGATCGCTGAAATTCAGATAAAGCACGTCGAGACAATGCTCGGGAAACCACTCCTCCAGATCGTCTGCGTCACCGATAATAAAACGAAGATTGTCGGGTCTTGACTCCTTGCACGCCATAGCCTTCTCCAGGGCAAGACAGCAAACGTCACGCGCCCTCTCCATAGCGATAAGATTGCAATCAACGTCCTTCGCCGCCGTGCCGACGGCAAAATTGCCCTTGCCGCAACCGATCTCAAGACAGAGCTTTTTACTTTTGTCCGCAAAAGGCGCTGTGGGATCGTTCTTCAATATCGTGGGGTCCTGTATCAATAACTCTGCACAGGCAAGTATCCTCTCCTCGCCGTGCTTCTTTTTTCTCATTCTCATAATTTTTCCTGCTTATACGTTAAATCTGAACAGTACGATGTCGCCGTCCTTCATGACGTACTCTTTGCCCTCGGAGCGTACAAGTCCCGCTTCCTTAGCGGCTACCATATTGCCGCAGGATACGAGATCGTCAAATGCGATGACCTCGGCTCTGATAAATCCGCGTTCAAAGTCGCTGTGTATCTTACCTGCCGCCTGAGGAGCCTTGGTTCCTCTTGTGATAGTCCACGCGCGGACCTCCTCGGGTCCTGCCGTCAGATAGCTGATAAGACCGAGCAAGGAATAGCTTGCCTTGATAAGCTTGTCCAGACCGCTTTCTTCAATGCCCATATCCTCAAGGAACATCTGCTTCTCGTCACCGTCAAGCTCGGCGATCTCTGCCTCAATTCCCGCGCAGACCGCGATAACGCCGCTCTTTTCGGTCTCGGCGAACGCCTTCAGCGCCATATACGCCTCGTTATCGGTAGGCTCGCCCGAAACGTCATCCTCGCTGACGTTTGCAACGTAAATTACAGGCTTCATCGTAAGGAGAGGAGTGTCGTAAAGACAAGCCATCTCGTCCTCGGAAAGCTCCATAGTTCTCGCGCAAAGACCGCTCTCAAGGGTCGCGTATATCTTCTCAAAAAGAGCCAATTCGCCCGCAAGCGTCTTGTCGCCCTTCATAGCCTTCTTGGTTCGATCAATTCTTCTCTCGACCATTTCCATGTCGGAGAAGATAAGCTCCATATTGATAGTCTCAAGGTCTCTCATAGGATCGACCGAGCCGTCAACGTGGATGATGTTGTCGTCCTCAAAGCAACGAACAACGTGAATTATAGCGTCGCACTCGCGGATGTTGGAGAGGAACTTGTTGCCAAGACCCTCGCCCTGGGACGCACCCTTGACAAGTCCCGCAATATCAACGAACTGAATGATAGCGGGGGTGTACTTCTTTGGGTCGTACATCTTCGCCAGCACGTCGAGGCGGCTGTCGGGCACGGTTACAACACCCACGTTGGGCTCAATGGTGCAGAAGGGATAGTTTGCGCTCTCCGCGCCTGCATTCGTCAAAGCGTTAAAAAGTGTTGATTTTCCTACGTTAGGAAGTCCCACTATGCCAAGTTTCATTAATTTATACCTGCTTTCCGTAAAAATCCGCATAATTATCTATTATAAATACATTATAATACATTTTTGCGGATTTTTCAAGGGGTTTACGCATTTTTTGAGACCATATATGCAATAAAAAAGCCTTCCCTCATTTTTGAGAGAAGGCGGGGTTGTTTAGTTGGATTTTGATGCTTCTTCTTCAAGCCACAAATCAACATCAGTTTTTCCACCAAATAGTCTTTTCACATCATCAGAATGTGCAGGGAGTCCGAGATCAGCGCGGCTGCTTCCGATTTTTTCTTGCATTGTTTTTGCAAAATTGTACATAATTGCTGACATGGCCTTAATTTCATCCATATCTAACGGGAAGTCATCAATTGCCTTCTGACGAAACAAATAGTAGTCTTTGTCATTATGAGCATATGTTTTTCTTCTACGCTCCCTAATATTTTTTATTAAGGAATTATACTGATTTAACTCTTTCTTAAAGCTTTTACAATATTCCTCAATGTCAAAAGAGGGATCAAAATATTCTTTGTTATTCAAACACATATTCTTAATTTGATTTATAGACAGGCCATCCTGTTTATCAAATAATTTAGCTAATTCCATCGAGTATCGATAAATTAGAGAACTATGCGTTATATACATGAAATTTTGAGCTCGCTTGATTTGATTTTTATCAATGCCCCGAATAGCCTCCAGCGAGTCAATACATAACCACACCCATGCCATTTGAAGATGAAGTCCATCAATAATTCTTGTTAATTCTTCCTTTGAGATTTGTTCTTGCAATAGATCAATCTCCTCTCGTGTTATATTGATGTATCATTTTAATGACAAAATCAACCTGCGCCACGCCAAAAATTTTACATGCTAATTGTCGTTGTTCCTGTGGATTTAATTTTTCAAAGGATATTAACGCCTGCACTAAATCTTTCTCGGCCTTCTCATATTTGTCTTTTGGTTCAACACTGATTGAAAGTTCATAATCATTCATTAATTCCACCTGCTTTCTCTATTTTGTCAACTCCTGATACATCTTCATAAGCTCGGCAACGCAGGAGCTCTCTGTCATTGTTTTTACATCAAAGCCATACGCCTGCATTACAGCGCGGTCGTTGGCCTGATGCGCCTTTCGGAGCTCCGACGGCATAGTTAATTCATCATAAAGATCAGCAAGACTCGCATCTGGATACAAAGCACGCGCATCAAGTATCGCTTGAGCCGTTTGTTCAACTTTTCTTTTCAGTTCTTCCGTGGGAGTGCACCAAGGAAATGTATTATATACCACACTCACTGAATATGTATAATCTTCTCTTAATCTACCCGCAACAGCACGCATCCACGCATTGTGTACATTCGAGGATAAAATTGCGAACTCATACAAACCACCTTCTCGCATAACTTGCAATTTGTTATTGACAATTACATCGGGCGATAAAAATCCTATGGGAATGTATTTTCTTCTTCCGGAAGAAGTTTGCGGTATAACCAAATATTCGTTATCAGGCATATTTTCAAAATGAAATTTTGAAGGTGTTTCTGCTAATTTTCGGGTTGGAGCACTCGAAGAACTCAATCTATACTCTTTTATCTCACGTAATTTATTTAATACAGATGGCATCTTAGATAACAAATGTGGTGGTATTCTATTTATAAGCAAAAACCAACGTTCAATGTTGTTTATAAACTCCTTACTTCCCATATATCTATAAAAGTAGGGTTCGGAGCAAGGCTCTTTCTTGATAAAATCATTCTTTTCTTCGGGTGTAAACGCGCATATAGCATTATCAAGAGGTTTGCTACCATTACTGATTATTGGCACATCACAAATTGGTTTGTTTTGCCCAATTATCCAAACATCTTTATCATCTGTTAGATAACCGTTAATGTGCGCGGCTTTTTTTATAATCTCACCATCAACTATATACTTATCTATTTGTGTATCACCTATAACGAACTCAATTATTACACAATGCACTCCCGCCTTTATTTTTGCTTCGCTTTGCCAATTAAAAGAACGTATTGCGTACACAATATTTAATTTGTACTTTTCAAATAATGTTTTCCAAAGCAGAACAACTTGCTCGCCTTGGGTTATAGAGCTTGTGGAAACAAAGCCCGCTTTAATTGATGTGTTTTGCATATATCGAGCCGCGCAAATATACCAAAGACAAACATAATCCAAATTGCCATTATTATTAAAATCATAAGCTACTTCGATCATATCTTGACGCTGACTGTCACCCATTCTTCTGCCAGCAGAAAAAGGCGGATTGCCCATAATATAATTGAGTTTGTCCTTGGGTACGACAGTTTCCCAATCGATGCGGAGCGCGTTGCCCTCAACGATGTTTGCATAGGATTTCAGCGGAAGGAAGTCGAGCGGCATTTGCAAAACCTCCTCGGTTTGCTTCATCATCTGCGATTCGGCAATCCAAAGTGCCGTTTTAGCAACCGTTACGGCGAAGTCATTTATCTCGATTCCGTAAAACTGCCCAATGGAAATCAAAATTGGGTTGCCCTCTCCCAAAAATCCGAAGCCAATCTGTCCTGAAACCGTTTGGGTAGCATCTATTGACAAACGCAAAGCCTCATTTTCAAGACGCCTCAAAGAGATATAGGTTTCGGTCAAAAAGTTGCCCGAACCGCAGGCAGGGTCAAAAAAGGTTAATGATGCAAGCTTTTTGCGGAAATTTTCCGCCTTTTCCTTGCGTGTTTTGGTGATCTTTATAGCCTTTATTTCGTCAAGCTCCTCGCAAAGCTCGTCAAGGAACAACGGATCAATTACCTTATGAATGTTTTCAATAGAGGTGTAGTGCATACCGCCGCTGCGACGGGTTTCGGGGTTCAGCGTGGACTCGAATACTGCACCGAAAATTGTGGGGCTAATTTGCGACCAATCGAAGTCCTCACTTGCCTTACGCAACAAAAGGTCAACTATCTCCTGCGTGAAATTAGGTATCTCAATGTTTTCATCGGCAAACAAGCCACCATTTACATAGGGGAATGATGCCAAATCTGCTTTTAAGTATGGATCTCTCTTATCAAGAGGTTGGTCGAGAACTCTAAACAATTTTATCAGGGCTTCTCTTACGTCATCAACGTCCTTGTCTGCAATTTTTTTGATATAGTTATGGAATTTCAAATGCTCTCCAAAAATACCGGAGTCCTCTGCATAAAGGCAGAAAACAATACGCACACAAAGAATATTAAGGCTGTGGAGAGTTTTAGGGTCGGTCGGATCTACGTATTGTTTAAGTATGGCATCGTAGAGCTTTCCGACAAGCTCGCCTGCCTGAATGGAAATCTGCTCCTCACGGTGCAAAAGCTCGCTCTTTTCTTCAACAAGGAACTCTAAACGGTAGTATTCTTTCGCAAGATCCTTCAGCAAAATGCTTTCCGGCTCTCCCGTAGGCTTTTCCATATCATATATAAGGAACTCCTCAAAGTTACAAGTGATGATCCAACGAGGACGTTGAGAATACGGCAGCGCGGCGGAGTATCTTTGCGCCTGCTGAAAGGGATTGAGCAAAGTCCCGTCCGATTGACGAATAGGGCTACGAAGGTTCAAGCCCTTCTTTTTTTGCTCTATGAGAACGTGCGTTGACGGAATGTGTCCGTCAATGAAGCTCGTGTGGTCGAGCTTTACACGTTCCTCAAAGATTATAAACTTTTCGGGTTCTGCAACGCCGAGAACGTCACGAACAAGGGCAAGCCAAAAGGATTGGCTATCGCTCTTTTCGTCGCCGCGCTCTTTCCAATATTCCGCAAAGGCTTTCGCCGCTTTCTTTCTATCTGTTTCTTTCATTTTTCTTCTCCGCCATTAAACATTCTTCATATATCTCGAATTTCTTCCGTCGCCGATCTTCTTAACGCTTCCCCTTTTCACCATTTGACCGAGGACGGCTTCCACGGTGGTGGGGCTTACGTCGGTGAGGATCTTGCAGATCTCCGACTTGGAAATCGGTGTCAGGCTATTTAATACGGTCGCTTCCACACGGCTTTTTTTGGTGATCTTCTTGCCGTTTACGACCGCAAAACGCTTGTCCAGCTCCTTATAGCACATATAGAGAGTGGAGAGGAAATTTTCAACGAATGGGAAATAGTCGTTTTCGCCCGTTTCCCAACCGTCCGAGGATTGCTTCAATGCCTCGTAAT